>JBEGQX010000360.1:0-4309 GCA_041180805.1 Planctomycetota bacterium | reverse complement strand
TTTCTTGGCTTGTGCAATGTATTCTAGGTTCAATTCTATGGGACTATGCTTCCAATACATTATTATGAGACGAGATTCTGGCCTGATAACACAAGCAAACAGAGCAACAAAACCGGATTACAGACCAAACAGATAGACTTGTGGGCAAAGAGTTTTGCTTACCGCTTAAATTTGAACTGGAAAACAGTGTTTGAATTCAGAAACTGTGGCCAATAAGTACCTCGGTTTTGGTTCCCTAAGTACTTCCAAGTTGTGTCTTCGTTGTACCAACTATTTAGAACAATTGAATCTAAGTAAATGAGCTACAATGCTTCCAGAGAGAAGTAGATTCCAGGGAAAGAGGGCGGGGAACGCCGGCAACATCGGTTTTAAAAACCAATTTAGCACGGAAATTTTTGGAGGGCGATTTGGATTATCAAGCAATGCTGTAATTTAACCGTACTTTTTTCAAACTTTACGGGTCGAGCAGTCAAATTATGCTAAGTAAAACAGAACTTTGGTTCCATTTAAACATGGGCAGTTAAACAGGTTACTCCAGCAATTTTCATTCACAAATTCCTAGGAATTCCGGGCCTGTGCTTGGATCGTTTGCGACGTCGCTTGGGCTTGTTGGTCGGTTTTTCTTCATCGCTTGACGTATTCCGTTCTGTTAACTTGAGATCATCCATGACATCCAGGTTATGCTGGTCCTCTACCCATCTTAAAAACTCACCTGCCCATTGATTCCTGGGCTTTACAACAAAGTAGGCATTGCTTGCACCACCCAGATTAGGGATTACACAGCAAGGATCACTGAATGCCTCTGTATTTGCCAGGTAAAATGTTCTTTTGGTAATGATTCCAGCATCATTCAACTCAACATCCTTCATTATTGGCTGGAAAAGATCCGAGTTCATCCCGGTTGAGTTGCCCTCCACCAATGTTGCATTCTCAATCACAGCATATGTTTCAGCTTGCAATGGAATCCCACCATGCTGTATTGAATTTCGTCCACTAGGCATACCTTTACAATCCTTTAATACCACAAAACACCAGATGTGGGCAGGAAGCCGCCCATACTGAGCACCCCAATCAATCCAAACCCAATCTTTCCATGGCCCTTTACCACGATAATTGGGGTGGCCTCTGAATACCTGACCTTTTCGTTTGTGACAGGTCAAGATGGGCATGTAAGCCGTGGCAAGGAATGGCTCCACTTTGTTCTGTAGATCAATTAAGAATTGAATTAGTTCTGGATTCCATCTTGTTTTGTGCACAAATTTGGACTTGCTCTGCATGGAAAAGCTTGCTTCCCCCGTTTCTTCGTCCAAAAAGACCTTTATTTGGGCATCACCCGTCCAGGGTTTTTCATCTTCCTCTGGAATATTTCTTTTTGCCGAAGGTTTCCGGTCAAAATAATCCCATATTCGCTTGCCGTTTTCCATTTCTTCCATGGCTAAGTCAAGTAGAAAGAATTCCACTAGGCGTGTTGCAGTTTGGATGTTGAATGTTGCGTGTGCTCTCTGAGTCATTTTGGATGCTTTTTTGGAGGGTTTGTGCATGCTTTTGTTGGCTGCCGTGTCATATTCCAGGGGAACCCCGAACTGGAGAATGTCTTCCCAAATGTGGAGAATAGTGTGGAATTTTAGGAGTTTTAGGCCCATTCCCTCTGTTCGCTGGGCAATTTTCCGAATGAGGTACATGATATACCGGTGTTTTTTCTCAAGTCTTTTTACGTGCTTCACATACATTTTTGGCTCGTTCAGGTAGGATTCCCATTCTAACATGGCTTCCAAGAGTAGAATCCAATCATTTAGCGTTGTTTCCTGTAGATCTTTGAAGTTTCTGTTTCGTTTGAGAATTTCCCTTCCCTTGGATGACTGAACAATAGCCAGCATTATCAGTAAAACGCCCCTATAGTCCTTTGCCATCAGCTTTCCGACCTGGATTCCGTTGGAAAAGGCCGTTCCGGGCATAGTTCTATCAGATTGCCTGCAAAATAACTTGCCATAAACCTTGGACAGCGCATTGATGAGCTTGGCACCTTCTGAGGTTGGCCCAATCAGATCGAAAAAGATGTCCCAAATATATTTGAATGTGCCAAGTAAAAAAGCATGAAGCAGTTCTGATGGGCAAGAGCCATGTACTCCGTGGTCATTTCCCACGGAAAATCTTAAATCATAAAAGGCATTCCGAAGATATGTCTGGGAAAGGCTCTTCAGGCCAATAATATCGGCCTTGTCGATAAGTTTCTTGATTTCCGAGACTGTTTTCATTTTAAACCTTGCAGTGTGATCGTCGGCTTGTTGAAGTGGAATGTGGCATTTGCGACAGATTTGCTGGGTAGTAGACCTTTGTCCATACTTTGCGCATGCAAGATCGGCCTCCTTGCCATCAACTTTGAGGAACGGAACAAAAATCTTGTAATGAATATCCCTGGTATCCTGCCCAGTTTGGGCATCATGATGGTCCCAAATGAATCCAGGGCCCTGTATTTCAATCAACCCTTTCAGTATTACAGACATCATGGCATGGAAATCCTGGTCAGATTTATCACCAACACCAGTAGCATCGTGCATGTTTTCCGTACTGTCGTCGTCGGAACCTGGTGCATCTTGGGTTTCCACATGGTTAGCTTCCTGCAAAATGGTCCTTCCTCGGCCACCTTGCTCATGAATCTTTTCAATGTACCCCAGTGGAGCCCAGCAATGCCCCTTTGTTCTGGCAATACGGGACATAGTTCCCAGTGCAATATTGACCTGTGTTATTTCCATGTCATGGAAGTGGCTAACAGCTGTACCATCAAAGTAAATAACGATTGGCATCAACTGTTGACGTGCCTCTTGGTTGATAATCCGGGCATAGGTTTCCAGATAGGCCAGGCCAGTATTCAAATCAGCCACGTAATCCAGGTCATCAGGGGGTCCTTTCAGGGGGTCTCCATCCCAAAAGAGATAATCACTTGGCTCAATTCGGGGATCTGTAAGCAAACGTTGAATAGTTGCCTGGGCATTGTGGCATGTAAGTTTGACAACTGTGCCGGAAACCGGCAGTTTGACTGTCGTTTGTATTGGCATTTTATCTTCAAAGTTGTACCGTTCAATCAATCGTTTAATCATGGTTTTTCGTCCAATGAATTCCCTGGAATCTTCCAGCTTTTGGTGCTTCATCAGGGCGTTGCATTCTTTGTAGTGCCAAAGCATCACTGAATCATATGCATTCATGGGAGCATTCTTGTCCTTTAATAGATGTAAAAGTCGCAGCGTTTTAGCTTCTTCCTTGGTAAACGGCTTGAATTCTTTCTTTGCATGCTCGCAATATATCCGAAATTGGTCACGAATCCAAACGATAGGTGCCCCGTCAGTGCTATTTGCACCGGATTCTGCCTCTTCTTGAACATTTTCAGATTCTTCATCACTGTCCTCCTCGCTGTCCTCCTCGCTGTCTTCCTTGGATTCTTCGTCCGCTTGGTGTGTAACATTTGGGGCATCATCCTCGTTTTCCTGCAACAAACCAGCCATTTGGATTGTCATTGCATCCACATCATGGGCTTGAATGGCCTGTATTACGGACCTGGAAACACCAGTTTTTCTGGGTGGTGCAGGTGCGGGAGGGTGGCAAATGTTGTAAGGAACATCGTCATTGTCCATAGGAAACAAGGCATCATCCCCGTCATCCATTTGCCTTGCGCCAAATAATGCTTGTTGGGCCGTATTATTGCCAGCTCGAGCGGCTTTTTCTTTAGTAGAACAGAAACTTTGGGCAATGTGTGAACGCAGGGCCTTTTGGCTCTGGAAGGTAGTACGGCCGCACCATCTGCACGCCCAACGTTTTGGGGTTTCCATGGCTATTTTGCAAGAAATAATTTGCGTGTTTCCGTCCAAAAAATGGATGTGATTTCCCATGGAATCCAGGGTGGATTGAACTGTATTCTGGTTCTCTTTGGACCGTAATTGGCCTCTTTTGAACAAAATATTGTACAGCTTGGACTACTTAGTGGCCACAGGAAAAGCATTTATGCACTGCTCAAGGAATTAGTCAGGGGTGTCTGGAATTTGTCAGCCATGTCTGGCGAGCATGGCCATTGGGCTGGAAAGTGGGCCAAATTAACCTGGCGAAACGCATGTATGGCCTATTTTCCAGGGATATAAGGCTTGGATTCCAATTCCACCCCTGGCGGCGCTTTACCGACGCAGCCAACTGGGTGAATGGTCAAGGCAATCCAACAAAGTCAGATCTCGTCAATGATGCCATCAAGCAAGTAAAGAAGTTTGAGGTGAGGGGCGAGGGGACAGCTTCCAATGCCAAAAGACCATTGAAGCAAAGTGAA
>JBEGQX010000359.1:0-6741 GCA_041180805.1 Planctomycetota bacterium | reverse complement strand
CCTCAAAAAACATATTTTCTGTTGCTTGCGCACCATGCAGCGCCACTATCAAAGGCCTTTTTTCTTTTGTGGATTTGGATGGAACAAAAAGTCTTGCAGGTCTTGGAAAATACTTTGATGGAAAAGCAAGCAGTATTTCCATGTCTTTGGGGGGATTGGCGCTTTCTTTGGGCACCCCGAGGGCTTTCAGACTGTTTGGTATAAGTTCAAGATTCATTTCTGTTTCAAATTTTTTTTCAGAGATGCAGTCTTTGTGAAGCGTCTCCAGATAACTAATTGAACTTGAGATTATGGGGTTTGTTTTATTTTGTTTTGCTATTGCCAAGTTCTTTTCAAAATCGCCGTTTTTGTCCTCCTTCCAAATGGCATAACTATGCTTTTTGATCACAAGATTGTTTTGCTTTACCACCAGGGAGATTGTGGATTTGCCTGAAGGAGTCGAAGTGGTTTTGATTTTCATTTTTAGGGGTAGATCCCTGATAACGATGGATTCAATGTACCAGACTTTTTCTTGTGCGGATTCGCAAATTAACTCAGCATGCAGGCTTGGGCTATTGGCTGATTTGTAAAAAGATTTAATTTCAATTGATAATTCGGATGAATCAAATGCTATTAATTTTGGGCTGATATCCATGCAAAGTGAGTCAGCAAACAATTCTGCTTGGGAAGGAGGTTGATTATTTGAAAGCGCTCGATTGGCCTGATCAAGGGATCTTGCTATGGATTCCATTTGTCCTGCAAAAAACTGAAATGTCAAAGGTTTTAGCATCGGGCATATTTTTTTAAGGCTGTCCTGATTCAGATTTTTTTCCAGGTTTTTTTCCATTTCAACCAAACGCCTGCCCACTTCAAATCGAGGGTTGTCAGATTGGCCGAAACTAATCTGGCAAAGGCAAAAAGCAAATATCCATGTGGATAAGAAAGGGTTGGTGAGGTTTATGGGAATCATGGTTCTAGTTCCAGATTTTTCCAGGAAGCTTGAATGGCGATTGGTAACGCTTTTCCAAATTGCCCCAAGTTTTTTCTGGAATCTGGGAGTTTTTTGCTTGGACGAATGATAACTATTTTTGGAACTATATCTTTTGCGGATCTCTCCACAAACATTTCAGAGCCAAGCACATTTAAATCTGTGTTTAGCGAGTCAGAGCATCCGATTATTATGAAGTCGCCATTGTTTGCGCCGATTTCCATTTTGAGCTTTGGGAAAATTTCCTGCTTTCGGACGGTTTGGATTTCCCAGTCCAGATTTCCGGATGCATTTTTTACCGCTTTGGGTCCCAAATGCGATTCTGCAGCACGAACGATTGGTATTACCTTCAATAAAAAGCTTTTCTCGTCCTGCAAGCTGGGACTAATTTGCAGTAACCCCTGAGCTGTAGGAAGTTCGATAAGTCTTTTGTCATTTTCCTCGAACAAATTGCATTTGAACGATTCCATGTTTCCTGTAACGGGGACAATGGTTTGAGCTCCATCCAAAACTTGAAGCCTTCTGGGATTTGAGCAATATTTTTCGCTTTGCAAAAGACGCATTACGTCATGAGGTGGGGATCGCCCAAAATTGGCAACTTTAAACCCATTTTTATCCATGGAGCTTTTTTGATCCAATGGAACCATGTTTTCATCAGCGAGATGCCAGATTTTTTCAATGATTTCCGGCTCAGATGTCGGAATTTTTATGATTGCCACATCTAGGCAAATGGCTTTCATTTCATCCATTCCCGTGGACGGAACAGATGGTTTTTTTTTATCCGCTTGGATAAATGCTTCACGCCCTGGCAAGCAGCCGGTTGCGGTGATTATCAAAGATAAAAAAACAATAGTGCGCATGAATTTTGGTTTGCCCAGAACCCCTTAAGCCATGAAATGCTGATAGGTAACCCTTCCAGTCCGGTCAAGGTTAGTTCCAGGTATGTGAATTAATATTAACACTTTGGGGGCTTTGGGTGGGCTTTTCCAAAGGGCCCTTTCCACTTGATTTGATCGCCTTTAAGTTGTATTCCTCTGCACCATTATTCAAGTATTCCTTGAACCATGGTGTTTTAAGGGATAAAATAATTTAGGTAAGATGCTGTGACTTGAATCGGATTAGGTAACTGACGCATGTTGGAACCAGTTGAAAAATCCAGCGTTTATACGGATGGCGATGAGGAAGCTCAGCGCTTTAAATGGATTGAGTCTGAAAAAGCAGGATGCGATCTTGGTGAAGCTGCCATCAGACGTTGGGTGCAATGTCATTGGTGGGGTTATCTAAGGGCCAGGTGGTTGGAACACTTGCAGGGTAAAAGGTTTTGGGTGGAACTTGATCGCGGGGATTTCGGGCTTTTGCAAAGAACTTTTCACGAAAACACAGTATTATTGGATCGAATTCTAGATCGCCTTAAATCCGGTCAGGAAAATTTGGATATCATTAATTGGGCAATGGATTGGAACATACCTGTAGAACCAGTAATTCAAATCCTTGAAGCTTTGGACATTAATTCGAGAAGGCTTGCTCACAGATTTGAAGAAATTAAAGTATCCCGCCAATAATCGCTAGTTTCTAACAACCCCACCATTCACTCTTATTGTCTGACCTGTAATAAATGAGGCCTCAGAAGAGAGCAGCCATCTTGCGGCATTTGCAATATCTTCCGGTTTGCCCCATCTTTTTAGAGGGCATTCGGATACTGCCCGGCTTTTCCAGTAATCAGAGGCCTGATTTCCCCAGGCGGTTTGAATCCATCCCGGTGCGATACAATTGACGCGCACTTCTGGGGCCAGGGAAAGTGCCAGACTTCTGGTGAAATCCATAATTCCCCCTTTGATCATGCTAAAAATTTCCCCAGAATCACCTGCCATGCCATGGGTTGCCTGATCCCATCCCATGGTGAGAATGCTGCCATGTCCTCGTTGCTTCATTTTGTTGCCAAAAGCTCTGGCAAGTTCAAAAGTGGATTCAGCATCCGTTAACCACAAAGATTTAAGTTTATCCGAAGGCACTAATTTCGAACCTTCCCCGGTAAGAATGTCAGCACCTGCGTTCAGGAATATTCCATCAGGAAAATCCCCATCAGAAAAGCTTTGGGCTATAAGGTTTTCTCTTTGGTTTTTCATGGAGATGTCTGCCTGGATGTATTGCGAAAAGCCTGAAGCCGCTTTGCAATAATCAAGAATTCCAGAAATGCTGTTAGCGGGTTTCCTACCATGCAAAACTACTTTTGCCCCATGCTTTGCTAGATTTAGGGCGGTGGCCAGTCCTATTCCAGAAGTGCTGCCCGTAATAATAACTTTTTTGCCAAAAATTCCTGACTTTTGTGCAGGTTCTATTTCGTAAATACCCTCCAGATTAAACAGTAGTTCAGTAATTGTTTTGTTGAGAACCGGATGGACTGCGTGGGGGGCGATTTGTGCAAGTGGCCTAAGAACAAAAGACCTTTCATGCATCCTAGGATGGGGGATTTGGATGGTGTTGGAAATAACAACATCATTGTACAGTAATAAATCCAGATCGATGGTTCTTGGACCGTTCAATTCGGCTCGTGTTCTTCCAAGGTTGCTCTCGATTGATGCCATGTGGCCTAGAAGGGCTTTCGGTTCAAGGTCGGTTTGCAATGTAACGCAACAATTCAGGTAGTCATTTTGACCCGGTGGGCCACCCACGGGAGTTGTTTTGAATAATGTGGATTCGGCTAGCACCGTACTCCAAGGTATTTGATTAAGAAGCAGTCTTGCGCTGTTGATTATTTCCACCGAAGAGCCAAGGTTGCTTCCCATTCCAATGTGTGCGATTTTAGTCATTGATCTTTATTCCTAGTGGCATGCATTCACGCAGGAAAATGGATTCATTGCCCTTGAGTGTTTGCGTTTTTATGCAGTGAATATACTGTTGGTGGAAGCTCACCCCTTATGTAACCGGCAATGAATGGATTTGTAAAATAGCAAGGGTTAGCTACTGGTAAGAATAATTGCGAAGGATTTTGATATTTGCTAGCCATTTGAAATACCCGGATATTTATTTTGGGTTCCTGTAGACTAAAATACGGGTGTAAGGTTTGAAAGAAAATGTCACCATAAAATATTGAGGAATTAATCGATGAGCATTCTTGATGCACCAAACCGGGATCAGCTTGAAACCTTTCCCAACCCATCTCCAGGAAGAGAGTTTCAAATTGAGATTGTTTGCCCTGAATTTACTTCCCTTTGTCCTAAAACCGGGCATCCTGATTTTGGAACCCTTACATTCGTTTACACGCCTGATCAAGTTTGCGTGGAATTGAAATCGCTAAAGCTTTATCTGCAAAGGTTTAGGAATGTGGGGTCATTTTATGAGGCTGTTACGAACCGAATTATTGAAGATTTTGTCGCGGTCTCCAAACCGTTACGATGTGAACTGAGGGGGGTATTTACTCCACGAGGGGGTATAAGCACCAATATTACTGTCACCTATCCGTTCAAGCATTCAAAATGAAAGCTTTAAGTTTTAGCCGGATCTTTTTTTGCATCTCCCTGATTGTTGCAGTTTGCAGTTCTGCCAGGGCAGACGTGTTTGTGCCCGGAGAGCCATTATTTGTTCCGCCGAAGCCCTCTTTTTCTCAAGTTCGACTTTTGCTAAGCGAGGTTCGTTCCTTGGTGATACCGAAGGGGGCTTTGGTGGTGGGAGGGGAATCTGCCCTAAAACCAATCTACGAAAAACTTCTAAATGACCTTGAGGCAAAATCTGGTTCCAATAATTTTTCATTGGAAGATGCGGTAAAGCTAGGTGGGGTATTCATTCGCCTGAATATGCACTCTAAAAGTGTTCCTGTTTTGGAAAAAGCACTTCGGCAATGTGATGAAAACTCGGAATGGTTTGCCCCCCTGTCTTTGAATCTAGCTATGGCATATGCAGCGGATGACTTACTTTTGGATCGTTCAATTACATATCAGCGACAAGGTCTTGCAGCATTAACAGCACCCAGAAAAAATCAATCATATTCTGCCTGGCAACAGCAAAGAAGGTTGGAAATAATTTTTTTGAAATGGTTTCAAGAAAAACTATTTCAAAGGGATAGAAAAAAAGCTTTTTCGATAGGTACACTTTTTGGCAATCTTGAAGAGCAATGGCAAAAAAGTGATTATCCTGTAAAACCAGTTTCCCTGGCATTTCAAGATCAATTACCAGCAGATGCCTTGGAATCAACTTTCAGGCTTGTTTTGGCTTTCCCGATGGATAATCAGCTTTACTGGCTTTTCGGAGAAATGCTTTTGATCCAAGGAGATCCCCAATCTGCAAGTTCAGTCCTGGATGAATTGGTGAATGCCAGGCAAATGAGTAGCAGTCAGGTTCTTTTTGATCATTCCAGAAAACTAAAAAGATTTTTGGAGCAATCTCCACCAAAAGAAGAAATCATTCAAAAGGAGCAAAGTATTCCTGAACAAGGTTCCGGAAAAAACGATTCATCCTCGGCTCCTCCAAGCATTTTTATGGGTGATTTGAGGTATCTGCTGGTTGGTTTTTTGTCTGGGATTCTTGTTTGCTATTTGATGCAACTTCAAATAAAGCAGTGGTTCAAATAAAGCTGGCCATTCCAAATGCAAAAAGCCTCCGAAAAACGGAGGCCTTTCACTTGAAATTTCAAACCAATTACCTTGCTGGGTAAATGTATTGGTTGGGGGCGGTAAAATAATAATAATTTGGGTATCCACTGGTATTTTGAAACTGTCCGTTTCCCGGTTGATTGGCAGGTGGAGCCTGGTAATTTTGCCCGGGCCAGAAAGGAAAACTCATTGGGGCAATCGGTTGATTCATGGCTTCTGCCGGCCAGTAAGTGTACCAGGGGGCCAATGGTGGAACCGGGGGATGTTTGTCATAATAACGATCCCGGTGGGGCATCAAAAAACGATTGGACAATATATATCCAAACTGCCCTTCCACAGTGTAAACATGTTGAGCTAGGCATGATTCGGCAATTCCGATGCTTGCGGCAAGTGCAATCAATAACTTTTTCATATTAGTTTCCTCTTCTTTCCTATTTTGGGTTTTTAAGACTTTTTATCTTCCATACCAGTAAGAAGGCATCATGGTATTTGGCATGGCAGGATAGTAGTGATATCCAGCAGTAGGAGCATCAAAAGATGTTCCATTTCCGGCTTGTTGCTGCCAGTAATAGGGGTAGCCGTAATTTTGTTGTGCAGGTGTGTAGTATGGCACCGGAGTAGTGAACTGTTTATCCAAAGGATAGTAACGACCAATATAGCCGTAGCATTTCCCAAAGCTCAGGAAGTTTGGATAGTTGTTTTGCATACCACCCGAGTAGTGGTAAAAACCATCAGCTTGAAGGTAATTTGCGCCACCTGCTAGCAGCGAGAGTGCGCCTAAAAAAAGCGCAAGTATTTTTTTCATCACTCACCCCTGAAAAAATGGTTGTTCAGTCTCTACAATTGAGTTTTCCACATAAACTTTAAATCAAATTTGTAAAAACTGGATTGCCGTCAAAAAGGCGGGTGATACAAACGGTACTTTCCCAAT
This sequence comes from Planctomycetota bacterium, assembly GCA_041180805.1. Taxonomy (GTDB): domain Bacteria; phylum Planctomycetota; class Planctomycetia; order Gemmatales; family Gemmataceae; genus JBEGQX01. The sequence continues at coordinate 254 of JBEGQX010000359.1, read as the reverse complement.
AATCATTATTTCGGGAAGTGAGTTTTTTTTTCAGAGGTGTTTACCCTAAAAGAAAACTTTAACCAGCATGATGCCATGGCTTTCCGGGTAAAGGTTTATCGTGTCTTCTTTTATAACTAATTCGCCTTGGTCATTACCATCCAAGTCTACCAAGCATGCTCGCTGCGGAGGTCGCAGACATTTGATTTCGCAGGGGGTCGCGAAACCTTCAGTTTCTTCCAGCAAGAAAATGACGGATCCGGGTTCCTTACCAG
>JBEGQX010000358.1:0-6205 GCA_041180805.1 Planctomycetota bacterium | reverse complement strand
CGGTCGTGCAATACCCAATCTTCATAGGGTGCTTCACTGGTGTGATGGTCGAATGGCAGTTTCACAAGCGAATGCAGGGCATCGTATTGGGCGGGTTTTGGAATCCCCAACGTGGCGGATTTGGGCACATCATTATCTACCACCAAATTCAAGGGCAATAGATCGTGCTTGCGCCCCAGATAATTCATGACAAAGTTCTTAATCCATACCCCTGGGTGGAATAGTTCCGGTTGATGGCCACCCACGATCAGGCCGTTGCCCGTTGGCAGGGAGCCGGCATCCGTTTCCAAACGCATAAACGACCTGGCAAGTTGCGTCACCTCCTGGATTGCAAGCATCCGCCATTCAGAAAGCGGTGTGCCAAGGATCTCTGTTTTGCATTCTTCAAGGGAAAGACGATTCGCCTGCAAGGAATTCCCAATGGCCGATTCGCCGGGCCAAAGCAGAACCCCGCCCTGCTGAAAAGGAGCCTTCAGGTCATGAGCGGAATTCACCGGGAAACATCCGCGGTAAGTAGATGATCGAAAGAGAAAGGTGCCTGTGGATCCAAGCCGTGCCAGCCAAGGTCCTGCTCGGCGCTGACCAATACCTTGCGATAGTAGGCAAGCCTGCGTGCAGCGTCATCCAGCACACCGCCAAAGGCGCGGTTGGGGTCCAGATATAATCTTGGAACCGCGACTTCCTCGATACGAAGGCCAAGATGGGCAGCCTGCACCCAAAGTTCCAATGGCATTCCCCAGCTTGTCTCGTGAATGTTCAGCTTGCACAGTGCATGGGTTCGGTATGCCTTGAAACCACAGAAAGCATCGGTAATGTTCAAGCCATAGCGTTTGTTCAATTCCATGGTGATGATGCTGTTGATGCGCTTGCGATCTTCCGGGGCGCTGTTGTCCTGCCGAAAATCTCGCAGATAACGACTACCAGAAACGATATCAGAGCGATCAATAGCCTCCAGCAGCACAGGGATGCGCGCCGGTTCATGCTGTCCATCACAATCCATGGTGATCAATACTTCCACATTCTGGCTTTTTGCGTATTCAAAAGCCGAGATCAAGGCTGCTCCGTAGCCACGGTTTACGGGGTGGGTTACCCTTTCAAGGGATGTATCTTCATCAAGAATTCTGGAAGTGCCATCGGAAGAGCCATCGTCAATGACGAGAATTCTATCCGCATAACGCCGAACTTCATCCAAGACCCTGCGGACATGGCGTTCTTCATTAAAAACTGGTATGGCGACAACAAAACTCATGATCAACTCCCTGGCTTGCAAACCATCTTGGGTTTGGGGGTTGCATTCCCAGCACTTCCATGCGAAGTCTGGCCCAATAATTCCTTCATGAGCCGTATCCAAATCTCATCCCATTCTATGCGATGGCATACCCCCAAGTCAAAAGGCAAGACTCGTGAAATGGGGGTAAAAACCCATCCGAACCGCTAGAACTGTCGAAATCGGACCAATCTATGAAGCCTGATAATCGGAAAAATGATTCTATAATGTGCCCTAGGAGCATTTTTCATGAACAGCCTACAGCCAAGACTTTTTCCATGGTTTGATCCGCTTGCCCCAGCAGGCAGGCTTCGGCCCATGATCTGGGGTGTACTTTGCCTGTTGGTTCTTTTCCTGCAGGGGCCCAGATTTATTTCCACTTTGCCAGGCAACTTGCAAGAAGGAGGAGACTTTTTTCAGGATTGGGCCTCCGCCAGAGATTGGCTGGACGGGAGGTCGCCTTATGAAAAACTGTCCGATTCTCTCGAAAGGTTGATGGGCATCCCTGTCGCATCCGAGGGTAAACCCGGTGCCAGTATGGATATCACCGTGAATGCCCATCCTCCGTTTTCCCTGTTGTGTATTTTGCCATTCGCCTTGTTGCCCTACGAACATGCTTTACTGGCATGGAATCTGGTGATGCTGGGGATCTTTTTTTGGTCGTTATGGGTTTGCTGGCGGTTGCTGGAGTTGCCTTGGTGTTCATGGTCGATTCTTCCTGCGGTAACACTATTTCTTTTGTGTGGTCCGGTGCAAAGCCAGATTATTCAGGGACAGTGGAACTTTTTGCTCCTTGCATTACTGGTGGGTACCTGGTGGGCCATCCGCAGGGAACAACAGTTACTTGCTGGTTGCCTGATTGGGTTGGCAACAGCGATCAAGTTTACCCCGGCATTTTTCCTTCTTTATTTCCTTTTGCAAAGGCAATGGAAAGCCCTGCTATGGGCATTGATTACTTTTGCACTTTCCATGCTGGTGATGCTTGCACTTCTAGGCACACAAACATGGTTCGATTATTTCCAAAGGGTGCTCCCCATCGTGAAAGGCTTTGAAGGTTCCTGGGTGAACATTTCATTGCATGGTTTCTTTGGAAAACTGTTCTTCCCGGAGTACCCGGCGCTACTACCACCGTTCAGCGATTCCGCCTTTCTTGGCAAGTTGCTTTCGCTGGTTGCAAGAGTGGGGTTACTGGCCACGTATGTTCTGCTGAACCTGATTCGTTGGCCGGCATCTCGCGAACGAATGTTCCACTTTGGTTTGGTCGTCATGCTGCTGGTTGCACCAATAAGCTGGGATCATTACATTTTGCAGGCGATTCCCGCACTGTTACTTTGCTGGAAAGACCTTAGGCAGCATCCGATGTTAAAGGTTTTCTTTTTAATAGAGGTGATTTTATTCTGTGTTTACATGGGAGATTTGCAATACAAGATAAAGCATGGCTGGAATCTGACATCTGTCACCGGCCCTCTTTATTCCATCACAGTGCTAAGTATTCCCACCTATGCATTACTGTTAATGCTGGCCTTGTTGGCACATCCCATCTTTCGGGCTCCAGAGGTTCCGGCCACACCTGATTCCAAAAGGTCCCTGCCGTTGATTTGATCAAGCCAACAATTGCGCCACACCCTGTAACAGGTGTATGATCTCAGTTCATTCCATTGCAGGGAGTATCACAGATGAACGGTTTTTGTGCGATCTTTATCATGGCGGCGGGTGGCGTTTTAGCCCAGAACACTAATCAGGAAATCATCGCCTACCACGGGGCCACTATTCACACCGCCATGGGAGAACCCATAACCAACGGTGTTCTGGTAATTCAAGGTAACAAGATTCTCGGCGTGGGCAGGGATATTCCCGCAAATGCCAAAAAGGTCGATCTATCCGGCATGGTTATCATCCCCGGGTTGGTGGACACCCATTCGCACCTGGGTTTGTTCGGAAGACCACAGGTCCCCGCAAACTCGGATGGCAACGAAGCCAGCGGACCAGTGCAATCTTCGCTGCGGGCGATGGATGCCATCTCGCCGCAGGATCCTGGAATACGCATGGCTCTTTCCGGTGGTGTGACCACAGCCAATATCATGCCCGGTAGCGGTAATGTGATTGGCGGCCAGACCCTTTATGTGAAACTAAGAGGTAACACGGTCGAAGAAATGCGTATATCGGATTCCCCGATCCTTGGTGGCCTGAAGATGGCGAACGGTGAAAACCCCAAGAGGTTCAACTTTGATCGCAACAAGTCCGCTCCCAATACCCGCATGAAGGTGATGGCCTTGCAGCGCGAACAGTTTCTCAAGGCCAGGGAATACCAGCGCAAATGGGCGGAGTTCAATTCCAAAAAGGAAGGCGATACCAAGATCACCCAGCCCGAAAAGGATCTTTCACTGGAACCCTTGGTGGAAGTTTTGGAGAAGAAGCGCACGGTGCATTTTCACTGCCACAGGGCCGATGATATTTTCAGCGCGCTTCGGCTGGCGAAGGAGTTTGGCTTCGAGATCATATTCCAGCATGGAACCGAAGGCTATCGCATAGCGGAGGTTCTTGGCAAAGAAAAAGCCATGGTTTCCCTGACTTTGGTAGATAGCCCGGGTGGCAAGGCCGAGGTTGCTGGTTTATTGGAGGAAAACGCGGCTCGCCTGGCAAATGCAGGAGTGCTTGTGGCCATCAATACGGATGACCCTGTCACGGAATCGCGCTTTCTTCTCAGGACAGGTTCAATTGCCCATAGGGGTGGTATGACCGAGGATCAGGCGCTTGCGGCGTTGACGATCAACCCTGCCAGGATGATGCATCTGGAGAAGAAAGTCGGATCGTTGGAAGTCGGTAAGGATGCGGATTTCGTGGTGCTGAGTGGCGCGCCTTTCAGTGTCTACACCCAGGTGATGCAAACATTCATTGAAGGTAAAAGGGTTTTTGACCGTGCCAACCAGAAGGACTGGAGCTACCAGTCTGGCGGATTTGCCCTGGCGGAAGCGGGCAAACAGTTGCCTGCCGTTACTCCTCCGGTTGCGGCCATCAGCAAGGTTGTGGCGCCAAAGGCGACCAATGGAACTATCCAGGAAGGTGAAAGGCCGGCAAAATTTGCCATTAGAGCCGGAAGAATTCATGTGGTGAATGGCACTCCCATCACGGATGGTGTGATTGTTGTCGATTCTGGAAAGGTGTTGGCAGTTGGCAAAAGTACCGAGGTGAAAATTCCCGAGGGAATACCCGTACTGGCTGCCGCGGAAGTCACACCGGGCTTGATTGATTCCCATACCAGCGTGGGGCTTGCAGGTGCTTTAAATATAGGTGCGGATCAGGACCAGGATGAAATAACCGACCCCAACCAGGCGGACATCCGTGTGCTGGATGGCATTAACCCAAATGAAGCTTTGCTGGAGTTTCTGCGTCGTCAGGGGGTTACCGTGGTCCATGTGGTTCCCGGGCCTGCGAATGTGGTTGCAGGGCAGACAGGAGTGTTCCGTGCCCATGGCAACACCGTGGAAGCCATGACCATTCGCTTTCCTGCCGGCTTGATGATCAACCTTGGCGAAACCCCCAAGAAGACCTATCCCGGAAAGGCGCCCACCACCCGAATGGCGACCGCCGCATTATTGAGAAACGAATTCTCCAAGGGTAGGGATCATGCGCGCAAGCGTGCCGCGGAGACTGACCCTGCCAAACGCGACCCCAAGCCCAAGCTTGATCCGTTTGCGGATGCCGTTGAGGGAAAGCTGCCTGTTTTGTTTGCGGCGCACCGGGCTGATGATATTCAGACAGCTCTTCGCCTGACGAAAGAATTTGGCCTGAAAGCCAGGCTGGATGAAGCGACGGAAGCCTATCTGATTCCCGAGGAAATTCGTCAAAGCAAGATTCCCATCGTGCTTCATCCCACCATGCAAAGGGTGGGGCGCATGGAAACCTTTAACACCCGTTTGGGCAGCGCCCTCTCTTTGGGAAGCCTGGGAAATCCCCTGACCATAGGATCTGGTTACGAGGATTATGTTCCCAAAACCAGGGTCATTCGTCATGAAGCTGCCATGGCCATGGCAAATGGTCTGCCCTATGCCAACGCGCTTTCAGCAATCACTTTGGATGCGGCCAAAATTCTTGGAGTTGAGAAAGATTTTGGAAGCATCGAGGTTGGCAAGCAGGCTGATTTAGTGCTGTATGATGGCGACCCGTTCGAACACAAAACCCAGGTGCAATACACTTTCATTGGCGGGCGCCTGGTGTATAGCCGGCCAGATTATTTAAAGCTGCCTTTTGAGAGAAGGGCACTGCCACTGTTAGGTGGTGCATCCGGTGGGTGTTGCATTGGCTGGTAGTGCAATAATCAGGCAAGAATGCCGGTTACAATCTTCCCAAAGACATCGGTAAGGCGAAAGTGCCTTCCTTGGAATTTGAATGTCAGTTTGGTGTGATCAATGCCCAATTGCTTGAGAATGGTTGCCTGAAAATCGTGCACATGCACGGGATCGTTGGCGACATTCATGGCGAGATCATCCGATGAACCATGGGTGATTCCCGGCTTGATGCCTCCACCCGCCATCCACAGCGTGAAGGCGTAAGGGTGATGATCCCTGCCCCACTGGGGTCGGTTACCCAGATCACCCTGGATGAAAGGTGTTCTGCCGAACTCACCACCCCAGATAACAATCGTATCCTCCAGTAGGCCACGCTGTTTCAAGTCGCGCACCAATGCCGCGCTTGGCTGGTCTGTGTCGCGGCATTGTGTGTACAGTTCCGTGGTTATGCTGCGGTGCTGATCCCAGCCTGCGTGCATGACCTGCACGAATCGTGTGCCTCGCTCCACCAGTCGCCTTGCCATCAGGCAGTTGTAGGCGAAGGTACCCGGTTCCCGCACCTGTGGACCATACATTTGCAATGTCTTTTCAGATTCATTGGAAAAGTCGGTTAGTTCCGGCACACTGGTTTGCATGCGGTATGCCATCT
>JBEGQX010000357.1:0-5488 GCA_041180805.1 Planctomycetota bacterium | reverse complement strand
TTTTATTAATGAAAATATTATGATAACTCATTCCCTTGTGCCATGCCAGAGAATGTTTTAACCTATAATTCATAATGCAAAGCTGGCACCCAAGATGGGAAAAATGCCTGATTATAAAGTTACTTCCCACCGGTGATGACAAGATGAGGTTTTCTTTGAAACATATATTGCCAGGTTATTTGGCCCTAATCCTGATATTGGGGTTTGACAAGTCTTTAACCGGTGCCGAGCCTGACCCCAAGATGTTTTTCAACAAAGAAGTTCAGCCTATTCTTCAGGCTCATTGCATGTCATGCCACGGGGCTGAGAAAAAAGTCAAAGGTGGTTTTAATCTTTCCTCGCGGGATGCCCTTTTAAAGGGTGGCGATAGTGGCAAGGTGGTTCTGCTGGATAAGCCCGGTGAAAGCATCCTTTTAGATGCCATCCGTTATGGCGAAATGAAAATGCCACCCAAGGGGAAACTTCCCCAGGCACAGATAGACATCTTGGAAAAGTGGCTGAAGATGGGGGTTCCCTATGCCGATGGAGCCACTTCTGCCATGAAAAGCCACGGCCCTCCCAAGGTGGACGAAGAAGCTCGTAACTTCTGGGCCTTCAAGCCTGTGAAAAAGCCGACAGTTCCCCAAGTAAAGAATAGCGCGTGGGTTCGCAACCCGGTGGATGCCTTCATCCTCCGAAAGTTGGAAGACAATAATTATTCTCCAGCAGCACCTGCCAACAAGACTGCCCTTCTGCGCAGGTTGCACTTTGCGGTTACCGGCATGCCCCCCACCTCAGCCGAGGTTGAATCTTTCCTGAAGGATGATTCGACCGATGCCTACGAAAAGCGCGTGGATGCATTGCTTGCCTCGCGTCATTACGGCGAGCACTGGGCCCGGCACTGGCTGGATCTCGTGCGCTATGCGGAAACCAACAGCTTCGAACGCGATGGCATCAAGCCAAACGCCTGGAAATATCGCGACTATGTGATTCAAGCCTTTAACAAGGATATGCCCTACAGCCAGTTCATTCGCGAGCAGCTTGCCGGTGATGAACTGGAACGCGTGACCCGTGATAGCATGGTGGCAACAGGTTATTTTCGCCTGGGGCTATGGGATGATGAACCCGCGGATCCTCTTTTGCACTACTACGATCAGTTGGATGACATTGTATCCACCACCGGGCAGACATTTCTGGGTCTTACGGTTGGCTGCGCCCGCTGTCACGATCACAAGATCGATCCTTTTCCCCAAAAAGATTACTACCGCTTCATGGCATTCTTTCATGGCATTAACAGCTATGGAAATGGCCCTGCCTCGCAGCGCATTGTCGATGGTGATATCAAGGATCTTTCAGGAATAGTGCCGGGTGGTCGAAAGGCAGATGCGCAAAAGCTTCGGGAATTAGAAATCAAGGCCCGGGATTATGATTCAAAGTTAGGCGATATCAATCGTCGAATCGGAAAGATCGAATCGGATTTTCAGGCAAAACTGCCCGGTGGTCAGCGGGATGATTTCAAGCATGAAGTCCACAAGGTGCCACTATTCGAAAAACATTCCGGAACCCTGGTTTCCAAGGAAGAGCATCAGGAATGGCTGAAGCTAAAGGCCCAGCGCGAAGAGTTGAACAAGAACAAACCATTGGTGCGTGAAACCGCCCTTGCGGTTATTGAGCAAGGGCGCAACGCCCGCGAAACCTTCATCCTTATTCGCGGCATGCCTGCGGCCAAGGGAGAAAAGGTAACCCCGGGTTTCCCTGGCGTGATGGTTGCAGCCAATAGCCCCGATCCAAAAATTATCGAAGCGGAACAAGGTTCACAGACCTCCGGAAGAAGAAAGATCGTGGCAGACTGGATTGCCAGCGATACCAATCCGCTGACCGCCCGGGTGATGGCCAACAGGTTGTGGCAGTTTAACTTTGGCAGGGGAATTGTCCGCTCCACAAGCAACTTTGGTTATATGGGCACCCCACCCACACATCCCGAGTTACTTGATTACCTTGCAAGCGAGTTGGTTGCCAACGGCTGGAAACTGAAACCCTTGCAAAGGCTGATCCTGACCTCGAACGCGTTTCGCATGGGCTCAGCCCCATCTTCCCAGGCGCAACAAAAAGACCCGGAGAATGACCTGCTTTCTCATTTTGATTTGCGTCGCCTGACCGCTGAAGAATTGCGGGATGCGATCCTGTCTGTCAGTGGCAACTTGAACCTGGAAAAGAAGGACGGGCCCAGTGTGTATCCTGTTATTCCCAAAGAGGTACTCGCCGGGCAATCGCGCCCGGGCAGCGGGTGGGGTAAATCAACCCCCGAGGAAGCCGCCTCGCGCAGTGTGTATGTGCATATCAAGCGATCCCTGGCGGTGCCGCTTTTAAATGTCTTTGATGCTGCCGACCCTGATTCGCCCTGCCCACAACGCTTCACCACCACCCAGCCTTCCCAGGCGTTGGCACTCATTAACGGTGACTTCGCAAATGAGCAGGCTGCGCTGTTTGCCAAGAGTGTTCAGTCTGCGGCAGGGGAAGATTCTCGCAAGCAGGTATCCATGGTGCTGGGAAGAGTTTACCAACGAAACCCATCGTCCACGGAAGTGGAACGCGGCTTAAAGTTTCTGCAGGAATCTGTCAGCCAAGATGGTCTGACTAAAGAGGAAGCATTAAGAAGGTTCTGCCTGGTGGCATTGAACCTGAATGAATTCCTGTTTTTAAACTAACCAAGACATTCAACTCTGGTGCAATATGACGAAGAACTTTTGTGGCAGAACCCGTAGGGAGTTCATCTGGCAATCAGGAGCGGGTTTCACGGGTGTTGCTTTGGCGGGAATGCTGGAAGATTCTTTCTTTAAAGCTCATGCCGCTGCCCCGTTCAATCCATTGGCACCCAAGAAGCCTCACCACGATCCCAAGGCCAAGTCCGTCATATTCCTATACATGTATGGTGGCCCAAGCCATATCGATACCTTCGATTACAAACCCAACATGGTTGGCATGGATGGAAAGACCATCACAGTTAAGACTTTTGGCAGGGGTGGCCACAAGAATCAGGGGCGGGTTGTCGAACCAAGATGGAAGTTCAAGCAATATGGCCAGTCCGGCAAATGGGTGAGTGATCTTTTCCCGAACCTTGCAAGGCATGTGGATGACATGGCTTTCATTCATTCGATGACCGCAGATTCACCCATCCATGGCTCTGCCATGCTGCAGATGAATTCTGGCAAGGTTATTTCCGGTTCGCCCTGCATGGGCTCTTGGGTGAACTATGGCCTGGGTAGCGAAAACTCGAACCTTCCGGGCTTCGTGGTGATGCTGGACCCCCGTGGTGGTCCAATTAGTGGCGCCAAGAATTGGTCGAGTGGTTATATGCCTGCCCAATATGAGGGAACCCTGTTCCGCTCGCAGGGATCACCCATCCTGGATCTTGCAAGAAGATCGGACATGAGCGAGGAACAGCAAAGGCGCATTCTGGATGCCCTTAAATCTTATAACGAGGAACATACCTCTTTAAACAGTTCCTACAGCGCCCTGAATGCCCGGGTTGCCAGCTATGAGCTTGCCTATCGCATGCAAGCCAGTGCGCCAGAGGCAACCGATATTACCCGCGAGACAGAGAAAACGCTGAAGCTGTACGGGTTGGATAATCCCAAGACCGCGGCGTTTGGCAGACAATGCCTGATGGCCCGAAGGCTGGCAGAGCGAGGCGTTCGCTTCATACAGATTTACTCCGGTGGGGCCCACAACGACGATAACTGGGATGCACATGGCGATTTGGAATTCAACCACAACATGCATGCCGGTGAGACCGATCTTCCGATTGCGGGCCTGCTAAGCGATCTGAAGCAACGAGGTATGCTGGATTCGACCCTTGTGATCTGGGGTGGCGAGTTTGGCCGGCAGCCCACCGCGGAATACGCCAAGGGTAGTGGTCGCGACCACAATGCCTATGGCTTTACCATGTGGATGGCGGGCGGTGGCATCAAGGGTGGAACCACCGTGGGTACCACCGATGAACTTGGCAGCAAGGCTGTCGAGAAACCCTTCCATGTGAAGCACCTTCACTCTACCGTCTTGGACCGCATGGGCCTTGATCCGGAAAGACTCACTTACTTCTATGGCGGGCTGGATCAGAAATTGGTGGGTGTGGAGGGTGCGGAACCCATTCGCGAGGTCATGGCCTAATCAAGGAACTATTTTTATGAAACATTTGCTGACGCTTTGCGTTCTTTTCACCACTTGGACAATGGTTCTTGCAGGAGAACCTTCTTACCGCGTACTAGCTGCCGACAAAGGCAAGGTCGCCATAGTCAACGCGCAGGGAAAGGTGGAATGGGAATTCGCCAACAAGGCGGAAACCCACGACATCCAGTTGCTACCCAATGGCAATGTGCTTCTTCCTATGCCCAAATCAGTGATCGCCGAGGTGAATCGCGAAGGCAAGGTGGTCTGGCAGTATGAATGCAAGCCAAAGGCAGGGTATACCGGCAGGATTGAGGTGCACGCATTCCAACAACTTCCCGATGGAAATGTGATGATCGCCGAGTCTGGCAATCGCCGAATTATCGAAGTGAACAGGGAAGGCAAAATTGTTCGTGAAGTTCCTTTGACCGTCGAAAACCCCAACCCCCATCGCGATACACGCATGGCTCGCAAGCTTGAGAGTGGTAATTATCTTGTCTGCCATGAAGGTGATGGCAAGATTCGTGAATATGACCCCACAGGCAAAGTTGTTTGGACTTATCAGATGGATCTTGGGGGCAGGCCCAAAGCGCCAGGCCACGGTGTGGAAGGCCACGGGGTAGAAGTTTACGGCGCCATCAGGCTTCCGAATGGAAACACCCTGATCGCCGGGGGTAACAATAACCGTGTCCTGGAGGTAAATCCAAAGGGTGAGATCGTTTGGAAGATAGAACATAACGAACTGCTCGGCATCCAGCTTGCATGGGTTACCACACTGCACGCCCTTCCCAATGGAAATATCATTGTTGGAAATTGCCATGCCGGCCCGAACAATCCCCAGCTTTTTGAAGTCACCCGCGACAAGAAGGTGGTGTGGAAATTCAATGATTTCAAGACTTTTGGCAACGGCCTGGCCACAAGCCATGTGCTGGACATCAAGGCTATTCGCTAATTTCGCATCCTTATAACTTTTTGAAAGCTCCACGAAGATGAAGCGATTTATTTTGATTCTGATAGCTGCTGTATTTCTTGCGCCACTTTTTGTCCTTCAAGCGCAGGATACCAAATCCAAGGCTAAGGCCGGTGCCAAGGGTGCTGCCTTTACTTACAAGGATTCATCCCCCAAAAAGCATGATCTTAAGGAGCGTGCCAGCAAGATTGATCCGCGTGCCAAGGCTCATCCGGAAATCGACTTTGTCTTCGAGAAAGATGGTAAACCCGCGGACTTTGAAAATGCCAGTGTGGATACCCGGGTGCCAGCGCAGGGTAAGCTGGTGATCTGGCTAATGGGCTACAATTCCCAGCTTTTTGATCGTTTGACTGGCTACGGCCTTCATGCCAT
>JBEGQX010000356.1:0-3771 GCA_041180805.1 Planctomycetota bacterium | reverse complement strand
GGATTTTTCATCATGCGTGTAAGATAATGCAATGGTGTGTGTTGTCCAATCAGAAGCCTGAAAAAAGCAGACATTTGGGAGGTTCCCTTGGCTGGTTCAGGGAAGGCAATTGCGAAGGAACTGCTTGAAGCCTGGGTACGGCTAAATACCGGACCCGGATTGGCTTACGCGAAGTCGCTTTTGCGGGATCACCATCAGGCAGAGGATATTGTGCAGGATTGCCTGTGCCGAATACTGGCCCGGGCTGCGGAATACGATTTGATTTCCGATGGCCGCAGGATTCTATTTCGTTCCATTACCAATGCCTGCATTAACCATTCCACCCGGTTCAGGCTGGTGACAGGTCTGGAGGATGAAGAAAACGGCGGCGACTATCAGGTGGCCGATCACCGTGAACAGCAACCGGTGGACCAGCTTGTTTACCGGGAAACCAGCCAGAAAATTGAAGCCATACTTGCCTTGCTTCCCACCGAGCAGCGAGCGGCGTTGCAGATGAAAAGCGTGGGTTGCAGTCAGGAAGAAATCGCCACCGAGTTGGGCATTCTGCCAAACCATGCTGGCGTGCTTATCTTCCGGGCTCGCAAGTTTGTGGAAAAACACCTGGGCGGTCTGATGGAGGAGCAGACTGTATGAGCACCGAAAACAACCATCCCATCGATGAAATGATGAAGCGATACCTGGAATCGCATGCGAATGATCCACAAGCCATGTCGCTTGCTGATCGTGTGTTAAAGGCGCATGCCGCACCTGTTCGCCGAAGGCATAAAAGGTTTATCCGTACAGTGCGGTGGGTAAGCATTCTGGCGGCATCTGTGGTGGTGGCTTTTCTGGGGGGTTTGTACATTACCCCTCTGCAGGCCAGCCCCCAGGCGGTTGTGCGCGATGCTTTGCAGGCCCACGCGCTGCCTGTGGATCGTCTTTATTTCGTGGAAACTACCTTTGATCCGAGGATCACAGTTGCCCGTATTCCGGGGGGCGAAAGGGTCAGGAGAAATTATCTGTGGACCCGGGGCGACAGTTTCTGGCTGGAACCTCTCTCTCCAAATAACCCCTGGGCCATAGGCCGCAATCCCATGGATGAGCTTTGGGCGGCTATTGGCGGCAGGGTGAACATGGGAATTCACATGCCCATGAATGTGGTTCCTGAACCGGTTCGCATGGCTGCGGAATTGATGACCATGAAAGTGGAAACCCTTTTAACCCAGGTGTTGGATGATTTTAGCCTTAACGAGGAAAGGGCACCCCGGGGAACCCACCTGATTGTTGCCAGGCCAAACAAACCCATGGTGGCTGGCAAGGTGAAATCCATTACTCTCGAGATTGACTCCCCCACGCGTGTGGTGCGAAGGGTTGTTGTGGAAAGATGGAACCAGGGCCAGCCAGTGGCCACGGTTTCTTTCCAATTATTGGAGACAGGTTCCCAACCGGATTCCGCATACACTTTGGAAGGGCATCTGGGGCAGGGTAGCAAGGTGATTCGGGGGGACGAGTTCCCTGCAATAGCCTTGCGTATGTTCCCGTTGTTTCGATAGTGGTTTTGTTTCGCCTGTAGGTTGCGCTGGTCATGGTGGCTTGCGCGATATTTTTTGTGAAAGGATGTTTTTCATGATTCGCTTTGCAAGTGTGTTGGCTTTGGCCTTTGGATTTCTTTCCCTGAGTGTTGTGGGCTTTGCCCAAGATGAGAAAAAAGGCAAGGGCAAGGGTGCGTTAGCTGATCCCGAGATGGCTTTCAAGCGCATGGATGAAAATGGTGATGGCAAGCTAAGCAAGGAAGAGTTCAAGAAGGCCCAAAACACCATGGCAGAGAAAATGGCCGAGAAGGGTTTCGACAATTTGAAGAAGGCCTTCACCGACAAGCCGGATCTATTGGACAAGATGTTTGCCGCCATGGATACCAACAAGGATGGTTATCTTTCCCTGGAAGAGTTCAAAACAGGTCGTGAAAAGACCCGTGAACTGATGAAGGATCTTTTCAAGAAGAAGGACAACTAGGTTTGATAAAAGTATCAAGGAGTTGAATTCCCATGAAACCAATACTTTCCTTGATGCTGTTAGTGGTAACCATGAAAGCCGGGGTAGCCATTGCGGCTGGTCCGGCTTCCCCTTTGGGTTCAGATGCGTGGAAGAAGCTTGACCGCACCATTCCCGCGGCTGCAGAAATCGATCGCTTGCTGGAAAAAGAAATAGCCCGGTGGGGTAAGGCAACCGCGCCTGTATGCAATGATGCCGATTTCTATCGCCGGGTATCCTTGGATATAACCGGTAAGCTTCCCGCACCCATCAAGCTGCGGGATTTCGCGCAGGATTCATCACCCGACAAGCGGGCCAAACTTATCAACAAACTTCTGGAATCGGAAGATTATTCCCGGTATTGGTCGCAATACTGGGCCGAGGTGATCGCCGCCAAGGTCACCGATCGCAGGGGATTACTGGCATATCGTCCCTTTGAAGACTGGCTGGCGGAACAACTGAAAAATAACACGCCTTGGAATCAGGTTGCCCGGGAGTTGATAACCGCAGAGGGCGAGGTGATGCCCGGCGACAAAAGCGATGGCAGAACTTTTCTGATGTTGGGTCACCTTGGTCCGGATGCGCCGGTGGAGCGCGCCAGCGAGGTGTCCCGAATTTTTTTGGGAATCCAGATCCAATGTGCGCAATGCCACGACCATCCTTCCGATATCTGGAAGCGGGAGCAGTTTCACGAATTTGCAGCCTACTTTGCCAGAACTGGGGACAGGCTTGTGCCAGCGGGCAACATGCGCTTTGGCCTGCGTGTGCATGGCAGGTTTTTTGGCGAACACAAGATGCCCTCCAAGGAAGACCCTGCAAAAGGTACCACCGTGCATCCTCGGTTTCTGGATGGATCGGAAGGTCCTAAAAATGCCAGCGACAAGAAACGAAGGGAAGCCTTAATAGCTTCCATGACCAGTCAGGATAATCCATGGTTTGCCGCGGCGTATGTCAATCGCATCTGGGGTAAATTGCTCGGGCAGGGTTTCTACCAGCCCATCGATGACATGGGGCCCCAGAAGGAACTGGTTCAGCAAGAGGCATTCCTTAGGCTGGTCGGTGCATTTCAGGCCATGAAGTATGATAGCAAGGCATTTCTTCGTCTGGTTCTGAACACCAAGGCATACCAAAGACAGACCCGGATTGGTGAAACGCAGGAAGAGCATCTGTTGTTTGCGGCGGTGTATCCTTCCCGGCTTGATGCCGAGGCATTTTGGCAATCCCTGAATGATGCCCTGGGGCAGGTGGGTGGGCCCTTTGCATCCTTTAACAGGTTAAATCCATTGTTCTTTGCCCGCAGTTACGAGGGACAATTTCGAAACCAGTTCAAGTTTGATCCATCCTTCAAGCCGGATGAAGTCGAGGGATCGGTTGCCCAGGCACTTTGGATGATGAACAACCCGCAGATAGAGGAGAAGATTCTGGCCAAGCCCGGCAACTTCCTGGGGAAGTTACTCAAGGATTTTCCGGATGATGGACAGGCATTGCGCATCCTGTATTCCCGGGTATTATCCCGGTTGCCCTTGGCTGGCGAGGAAGAACGATGCAAGTCCCACCTGGCCAGGGCTAAAAACCGGGAAGAAGCGTTTGAGGATATACTTTGGGCTTTGATTAATACCACCGAGTTTCAATCGAGGCGATAACCCCATGTGGATGCACTTGGATATTCATGCGGGCGGGCTGATAAACCGCAGGGCATTTCTGGGGGCCACTGCGCTTTCCATGGCGGGCTGGAAGGGTGAGGTTGTGGCGCAGGCACAG
>JBEGQX010000355.1:0-22057 GCA_041180805.1 Planctomycetota bacterium | reverse complement strand
GAGATCATTCCAAGGCTTACCAGGGTCGCGGGTTTCGAATGGGGAACCGGATTTTACATTAACCCAGTTCCACCGGAACAGGCTGCCATCACCCTTAAAAATACTCCGGACGGCCCCGGATAGTTACCTGGCGCCAAAATAATAAAGGCTTAGAAACAGCGCGACATGCCTTAGCCAGTTGGGAAGGCCAGCCGGCCCATGGATGAAAAAGATGGCCGCGGTGCTTGCCAGGGTGATCAAAACCAGCAACGCCTGCAGGTCCTGAAGTTTTTCCATAAAGATGCTTTTGCCCGGCTTCCAGATGAACCCCAGCACCCAGTTGATGAACATTCCAAGTACATACGAAGCCACCGCCCCCAGAATGGGTGTTACCTCGGGGTTGAACAATCTGCCAAGTTTGTAGAGGTAAAATCCGGTTCCCACAAAAGCCAGCACGATGATGCCACGGATGAAACCCGTGGGCAGATATAGTGGCCGGGTTTCCGGCGGCAAGAGTCCCTCCTGTTGCAGCCTTGGAACTGCCTCGGGAGGAATGTTCATGAACCTTCTGCGTGAAAAATAATGGGCCAGGGCAATCAACAGGGTCTCATTCCAGAGAATATCGACTTCACGGCCCATGATCATTTCATGCAATACCACACTCAGGATCAGCAGGGTAAGCAACGCCCGCACGCTGCCTTGGGGTAAACCCAGTGGGGACCGCGTTTCAGTTGCTGCCTGAGGCACTTCGGACATGCAAGCCCTTTGCTGATGTTTAAAGGATGTGTGGTGGAAGCAAAGGGTGGGTTGATACCCACCCCACAAAAATTACAGTTTGCCTTCCACACCCAGTTGATGGAAATAATGCTCCACCTTGTCCTGGTTTTTTAGCAGCCAGTCGATGCCGGGTTCGCCGTTCATGGCCTTGCGAATTACCTTGGTGGTGGCTTCACGGTGCACATCGAAAAGTGCCTTGTGGTTAACTTCCTTGGTGGGAACATTCAGGATGTTCGGGTCTAGCCACACGGAATAGATGATTCCCAGATCTTCGGCCTTTTTCTTCGGGATAATTCCTTCGCGGACCGCATCAAGAACGCCATGGGCGATTGCCGCCTGTACCGTTCCCATGAGAATGTTGGTGTAGCGGGCCGAATTTACGGTAACCTTGCTAACCATCACAGTGGCAGGCTTTACCTGGCAATCGCTGTTTAGAATTGCATAAACCTTGGTGTGGCCTTTTACCTGGTCACCAATCAGGTTGGCGATGGCGATACCAACCGGGCCATCTAGTTCGCCGATTACGATTTCCGGTTCCGCGCAGAGGTAGTCAATGTCGCCCTCCACCAGGGCTTCGCCTGTGCGGAGCACGATTTTCTTCGAAGATTTTTTCTGAGCCATGTGAAAACTCCATGAGGATTAAAGATCCAGACATGGGTGTTTTACTGGTTCAAACCCCTCTAAACAAAGGAAAAATGGGCTTTGGAATTACTTCAAATCCGGCTTGGCAGTCATCACGGCCTGCCCCGGGGCAAGGGTAGTGGCTCCGCTGGCGATAAATTCCATGGTCAGGGGTACTTCCTGCCAGGTGGTTTCCGCCGGGTTGGCGCGCATGCCGGTAACTTCGGCAAGGTCTCCCTCAACCCTGCCCAGCCTTACATCCACTCTTTTGGCTTTGCCATCTTCCACCACGAAGGCAAAGGCACCATCGGCACTCCGAACCAATGCCGTGGTGGGAAGAACCACGCATTCAGGAAGGATTGCAAGAATACGCGCATTGGCAAACATACCAGGGCGGATGGTCAGGTCTTTATTGGGGATGTCTATTTCCGCGCGCAAAGTCCGGGAAGCCATATTCAAAGCCCAGGAAGTACGGGTTACCTTGCCGCTGAATTCCTTTCCTGAAAAGGCTTGCAGGGTAACCTTTGCCTCGGCTCCATCATGTACCAGTGGACTATCCTGTTCTGGCACCTCAATGAACAATCGAACAGGATCCATTTTGGCGACGGTAAAAAGTGCGTCGCCTTTGTTTGCACTGTCTTCATGCACAAGCCTACCGGGGTCCACCTTTCTTTGGGTGATAATTCCATCAAAAGGGGCGTTTATCTGGGTATACCTAACCATGGCTTCCATTTTCCTGGTTTCAGCCTTGCTAACCATCAACTTGGATTGCGCCACCAGGGTTTCCGATTTGGATTGTTCCAGTTCTGCCTCTGCGCGGTCGAGTTTTGCCTTGGCCTGTTTTACACGGGCGGCGGTCTCCTCTTGCAGCGATTGGGCCGACTTGAACTGGTTCAGCGTTTCGTCACCCGTCTGTTCATCCAACACCTTGCCGGATACCAGTTTTGCAATGCGTTCGTTCTCCGACTTCCATCGTTCCAGATTGGCATTGGTTCGCAGAATGCTTGCCTTGGCTTCCTGCATGTTTGCCTGGGCGGATTCGATATGGGTCTGCGATACCTTCTCCATGTTTTTCTTCAAAGCCACCTCATCGGATGCCAGCTTTTCAAGCGCCTTGCGATGGTTCAAATCCTCGATAAGTTCCGGCACATCCAGCCGAATCAGCTTGCTGCCGGGTTTAAGTTCGCTTCCATTGGCATCAAGCACCGGCCCCTTTACCTTGTCTCCGATATCCACAAAAACTTGCTGCACATACCCAGTCACCTTGGCATGTATAACAGCTTCCTCATAAGGAAGCACCTGGGCTGGCTGGCTGATGATTCGAACCAGGTTTTGCCTGGAAGGTTTTGCAAGTTTCACTTCCACCGCTTTGGCTGGTGCTGCTGGTGTTGTAAGCTGGGTCGACTCGGGCCTGGCACAGCCAAGAGCCATCAACGCAAGCAGGGCTGTCAAGCCAGAGGTGATTTTTAGAATGGTGTTCATGATTCTCCTCTATTCTCTATCAGAGGTTTCTTGTTCTGGTGCCAGCGAGACCCGGAATCTGGATGGTCCGGGGAAAAGAATCGCAAACAATCCCGGTAGTACTAACAGAGTGGCAACCAAGCCAAAGATCAACCCGCCTATCACCGGACGCGCCAGGGAGGCGGCCTGTTCGCCCGCGCTGGTTTTTCCCAGAGCCATGGGTATCATGCCGGCGATCATTGCCAAGGCTGTCATCAGGATGGCGCGGAATCGCTGTGCGCTTGCGGTGCGTGCAGCTTCCAAGCCATTGGCAGCTCCATCTTCCATCGCTTTTCGCGCAAAGCTTACAAGAAGAATGGCATTTGCACTGGAAACACCCACCGCCATGATGGTTCCCATGAAGGATTGCAAGTTCCAAGTGGTGGCGGTCAACTTCAGGGCTAACATGGCCCCGCATAGAACAAACGGGATTCCAAGAATGGTAACCAGTGCCAGTCGTAGCGATTGGAAATAACCCAGCAGCAAAAGAAACACGGTCAGTACCGAGAACATTAATCCAATGTTCAAACCGCTGAACAGTTCCTTGTGAATGGAAATCTGCCCGCGAACATCCACCTGAACCCCGGTGGGAACTTCCCCTGCTTCCTTGAGGGCGCTGTTTACCAGGCGAGAGGCGGTACCCAAATCTGTGCCTTCGAGGTTGGCTCTTAGGCTGACAATACGCCGCATGTTGTAACGATCCACCTCGCCCGGCATCTGTCCTTCTTTTACAGAGGCCACATCCCGCAGTAAGCGTTGTTCCCTGTCCACCTGTTTCACGGGAATGGCTTCGATCTCGGCGGCAGAGTTCATGATGGCCTGGGGTACCTCCACTTGAACCTGATATCCAATGCCACTGGCAGGGTCACGCCAATAATTTGGCATCGTAAAGCGGGATGAAGAAGTGGCTGCCACCAGCGACCTGGCGACATCATCGGCAACCACGCCGCTGAATGCTGCTTTCTCCCGATCTATCCGAACTTCCACAGAAGGATAGTCCAGCGTCTGGCCGTAATGCAAATCCTTCAATTGCGGATGCTTCTCCATCATCTTGCGAAGCTTGGAAGCGTAGGCTCGGTTATCCGCCATCTTGGGGCCGCTTACCACCACCTCGATGGGAGTTGCGGAACCAAAGCTCATGACATCATTCACCACATCAGCCGGTTCAAAAAAGACGATCACTCCCGGCGCGGGGTCGATCTCTTTCAGATAACCAGATTTCTTCCAGCGATCCTGGGTCCATTGGCGCAAGTGGTCTGCAAGCCCGGCGCGAATTTTCATGCGGAGTTCCCTGGCCGGAATGCCTTTGGAACGCAGGCCAAGCCGCTTCACTCCTTCCTCAGGCCCACCCATCCATTGATACACGCTGTTAATGGGATAGCTGGAGGGAACCAAACCGATGTAACCCAGTGAAAGGTTCACATTACCCTCGCCGGCGTTTTTGTCGATCCAGCGCAGTGCTTCCTGCATGATGGCCTCTGTTTCCTCAATTCGGGTTCCCGCTGGTGCGCGCAGGCGGAACTGAAGTTGGCGGTTGTCCACCTCGGGGAAAAGATCCGTTCCCACGGTACGGGTCAATTCCCAACCAAGAAAACAAACTAATGCCAGCATGGATGGAACCATCAGCAATCTTAGCCTTAATCCCAATGCCAGCATCCCCAAGTACCAATAAGGCGCATGATGAGGCTGTTCGTGCCTGCCTTTTAACAAATAAGCCGATAGAACCGGCACCAAAGTGCTGGAAAGCAGGTAAGAAAAGATCATGGAGAACGCCACAGCCAACGCCATGGGAAGGAACAACGCCTGCGCGGCGCCTTGAAGAAAGATGGCGCTAAGGAATGCTGCCAGCACACAAAGCATCGCTAAAAAACGGGGCACCGCGGTTAGTTGATTACCCGCAATAACCGCAAGCGCCATGGTTTTAAATCGTGGCATTTGACTGTGAATGTTTTCCACTTCCACGGTGGCTTCATCCACCAAAATGCCCACCGCCAGCGCCAGGCCACCCAGGGTCATAAGGTTCAGGGTATGGTTGCAAAGGTACAACCCAACCACAGCGGCAACCAGCGCGATGGGTATGTTTACCACCACCACGACCGCACTGCGCCAGTCCCTTAAAAATAGAAGAACCATCAGACCTGTAAGGAATGCGCCCAACAATCCTTCAAATGCAACACCTTCCATCGCAGAGCTGACAAGAGGTGATTGATCAAATTCAAAGCGAACCTTGATATCGTCTGGCAAGGCAGCCTGCATTTTGGGAATGTTTTCCCGAATGGCTTTCACAACCGCCAGCGAACTGGCTTCGGCTCGCTTGGTTGCCAGTATGTATACGGCCCTTTTGCCATTTACCAACGCGTAACCAGTGGGGAAATCGCTGGCGTCATCGATGCTGCTGACAACATCCCGCATGAATACCCTGCGATTTTTATCGAGGGGGATTCCGCCAAGCTCGGATGGCAGCGCCACCATGGAATTCACCGGAACCATGGGCATCTTCTCATTTACCCGGATGGCGCCTGACGGGCTGATGCTGTTTCCCTGTGCAAGGGCCTGCACGACATCCTCTGGTGAAAGTCGAAGCGAGCGTAGCTTTTCTGGAATCACCCGCACCACAACCGTTCTCTGGTTGCCGCCAAAAGGTGGTGGGGCTGACACGCCCGGGATGCTTGCAAACATGGGCCGGATCTTAAAGAGTGATTGATCCTGGATTTGCCCGATGGTTTTGGTCTCGCTGGAAAGAACCAGGTAACCAACCGGAACGCTTCCCGTATCAAAGCGCATGATGAAAGGTGGAACCGTGTTGGGTGGCATGAAAGCCCTGGATCGATTCACATAGCCAACAGTTTCCGCAAGCGCCTGTGCCATGTCGGTGCCGGGGTGAAAAAACAGCTTCATCAGGCAGACACCCTGGACATTCTTCGATTCCACATGGTGAATACCACCAATGTAAAGGAAGTGATATTCGTAATAGTTGGCGATCAGGCCTTCCATCTGCGAGGGGTCCATGCCGCCATAAGGCTGGCAGACATACACCACGGGCAAATTCAACGAGGGAAAGATATCCACCTTGATGCGATTCAAGCAGACAAACCCGGCCAGAATAATTCCAGCCACCATGACAAGAATGGTGATGGGTCTTCGAAGTGCAAAATGAATGGGGTTCATGGTGAATCCTCTTTGCACCTTAAGGCTTGATCGGAATGGCGCGTTCCAGATGAACTGCTGGAACAATGGTGGCAGGTTCTTGCTTCGAGGTATCCTTGATTTCCCCCCGAAGGATCACAGAATGCTCTGTGACCTGCTGGCCTGGATGGCCCAGGGCCCTGTAAAGTTTGAACTGGGCGCGGTTATTATCGGCGACAGCCTTGTAATAATCCTTGTAGGCGGCCTGAAGCGCCTGAATGGAGATCAGCACTTCCTGGGGGCGGTACACAAGAACAAGCAGTTCTCCCGCCCTTTTGGTCTGGCTTAGGCCCTGATAATTTTTGTCAGCGGTATCCAGCGCGTAGCGCAGGCCTTCCTCGGCTTCTTTCAACCTTCGAGCCGCCCTTTGTGCCATGGCGGTGGTTTGGGTTACCTCGGCTGCCACGCGATCCTGTACCTTGTAAAGTTCCAAGGTAGCCGCCTGGTTTTCAGCCCTGCGTTCACGCTTTAGCGCTATGTTGCCGATGCCGAAGCTTTCCAGTTCCCATAATACTTGCACATCCATGGTGTTTCGCATGCCGAAGTCGCCCATGAAGCTGTTGATGCCACCACCAAACACTCCTGATGAAAGAGTTCCACCCGGTTGGGTTGCATTTCCACGCAGTAGCAAACTGGGGATAAGTGGTCTCATCTGTTCTTGTTTTACCCTGGCAAGGCTTGCCTGAACCAATGCCTGTTGGGATGCAAGTTCCGGGCGCAGCGTAAGTGCGACAGGAATCAATTCATCCACCGTCAGTTGTGGATTGATCAATTCTAATTTCAGGTGCGGCTCTTCCACGGGAGAAACCTGCAAGCCTGATTGCAAATGCAAAACACGAAGTAGTTCGGCACTTTGTACCTGCCAGTTTTCAAAGGCATATTCCACATCCTGCTTGCGCCTGGCTAGTTCGGCGCGAACGCGGGTGGCTTCTGCGGGAGGTGCAAGCCCCGGGGTAAGCTGGGTGGTTTTTTGGAACAGTTCTTCAGAACGTTTTACCGTATCCATGGCGCTGGCCACTTCGCCACGCGCTTCCTGAACATTAAAGTAAGATTCCGCAACCTGTAGAAGAGTATCATTCACGGCAGCCTGACGGTCTGCTTCTCTGGCTCGCACTACTTGTCTGGCTGCAAGCGGGGAATAGATTGCATCGGAAAGGGCAAAGACTGCGGTGGGGCCCAACCCCGCCATGAGAGAACTTTTGCCGGTGCCAAAGACCTTGCCACGAATATCCTGAATTTGGCCATCATGCCGGTAATAATCTGCTCCCATATTTAAAGTGGGAAGCCAAAGGGCCTTCGCACGCAGAAGCTGAGCCTGGGCAGCCAATATTCTTTCAGAGGCTATCTGAATATCCAAAGGCCTGGCGTTTGCCAACTGCATGGCCGTGGGAAGGTTGATGGGAAATTCAGGCAGGGATTTATCATCTGTCTTGGTTACAGGTAAAAGCTTTAATGGCTCGTCCTTTGGAACTGGCAAAGGTTGTTGAGAATATAACATTGGGCACAGCATTCCCGCCATCAGCAGAAAGGCTGAAACACATCTGGTTCGAACTTTGAAACCCAAGGCCTTAAAGATGGTAAACCCCTGATTATTGGTACATCTTTCCTATTTCATCGACATTTTCAGGTGAGAATCTTTACAAATGAGGAGCAATCCTAATGCGAAAATAAGGCAAAATGGGGCTTTAAGCATGGATTTCGGAACCTTTTTGCCTCTGAATGCGTTAAATTAGGTAGGAACATATCACATCAAGGAAATTCATCATGCGATATCTCTCATTTGCAGTCTGTTTGCTATTTGCCGGCGCAGTTTTGGCTCAGGATGCCATGGAACTGGTCAAGCAACTCAAAAGTACGGATGTGGAAGAACGCCGCAGGGCAGCGAAGAAACTTTCTGATTTGAAGGAGGAAGCCAAGCCAGCTACCTCCGACATTTTGAATGCCCTGAAGCAGAAAGACCAAGATATGTATGTGAAAAGATTTCTGGCACAGGCTTTGGGTGCAGTAAAGGCGGACCCCAAGACGGCTGTTCCAGTCTTGGCTTCTTTACTAGGTGACAGCAAAGTGGAGTTGGTTTCCGCGGCCATTGAAAGTCTTGGTCAAATGGGTGCACAGGGAGTGGATCCATTGGTTCGTGTTTTGAATGGGCGCAATTCTGGTACCACCAAGGGGAAGGAAAAAGAGAAAAAAGGTGGCACAGTAAACAAGAACGATCCGGAGGCAGAGTTGCGAGCCAAGGCAGCCAACGCCCTAGGTGACATTGGCGCTGCCGCCAAGCCTGCGGTTCCTGCCCTGATGAAGGCGCTGGATGACAAAACCGCTCGCATCGAAGCAGCGAATGCCTTGGGAAGCATCGGGCCGGGTGCCAAGGATGCTGTGGCCAAGCTCAAGGAAGAGGCTGAGAACAAACAAAACAAAAGGGACAAAAACTTTACCAAGGCAGTGAATGAAGCCATTAGTAAAATTGGTGGGAGTGGTTCAACCACCGCAAAGAAAAAGAAAAAAGATAAGAATTAGCTTAACAAAAATAATTTTACTTAAGGTCAAAGTTGGCGGTGTTGGCACCCGCCTTCAGTTCCACCTTTAAAGGTGTGCTTTCCTTGGTGCCATATTTTTCGGGTGTGATGCGTTTTGGCATGACCACTGAACCAGGACCTTTGCTTACGCTGGTTTCATTAGCAATGATAACTACTTTGTAGCTTCCCGGCGGCAGTTGTGCGGCTGCACCAACTGAAAATACTCCTCCACCAGAAATCTTTCCATTACCGACGGCAGTCCCATTTTCCAGGTGAAATCCGATGTCTCCAAATGCAAGGTCTTTCCCTTCCAGGGTTACCTTTCCAGTTACGGTTGCCACGGGTTTTCCACATCCAACCACAGCAAGCAGGATCACAAAAAGCATGAACGCGCGCATGGGCCTACCTTTTTGGGTTGGGTTAATAGCCGGGAATCACTTCGCCAATGGCCTTGGTGCTTAAGGGTTTGTAAACATTGGTGTAATCAATGTTGGAAGGCAGGAATTTTACCGAGCCATCCGCGAAGGCGAAGTTGGCACCCCCGGAATGTTTGCTTCGGAATGATATGACATTCCACCAATCCGATGGTGTGGATGGCTTGGGGAAGTAATTCAGGGGCGCATGGGTGCTGGCATAGTCGCCATTGGCATAAAACGCAGCGGAATGATAATTTTCCTCGGGGACATCCTCGCCGGCCAGCAAGGTGTTTGAAGTGCCATCGGAAATATGCTCTATCCTTATGGGTTTCTGGTAAGAGTTTCTGAAGAAAAGACCCGGACAATCATTCGTGGTATGGCAATCGGGGGTTCTTCCCTGATGAATACTGGTTGCACCCCCCATGCGATTGTCACCCATGGAACCCTTGTAATTGGTCATGGTTACCTTGATGCCACCAAATTGAATACATAAGGTTTCGACCTTGGAACCAGGCAATGCAGAACCATCGGAAGGGCAGTAAAGCGATTTCACAGGCGAGGCAATGGCGGTTCTGCATGCGGTGTTCATCAACCCACCACTCGAGAACATGGAACCAGATTCGTACGGAATGATCTGCTTGTAAATTGCTTCCTGTTCCATGTACGGCAGGCAACGGAAGATCCAGCCAAAGCCGTTGTTGGGCCCAGGGCCCTCGTTTGTCCAGGGCGAGTTGCTGGTGGGAAAGAACATGAATGTGGAAATGTAATTGTGCACAGCGGTCGATAGCTGTTTCAGGTTGTTCTGGCATTGCGACTTGGCGGCGGCTTCTCGCACCTTTTGCACGGCCGGCAACAGCAAACCAATCAAAATGGCGATGATAGCAATCACCACCAGCAGTTCGATAAGTGTGAAAGCATTTCTTCGGGGCGAAGTCTTGCAATTCATGAAAACACCTCAAGTAAAGAATTCAAGAATTGAAGCTTTGATCATCACCTATTAATCTGTAGTTTGCAATCGGAATGTGCTCTGAAGAAAGAAAAGGGTATCCAGAATGTCTCATTTTCGTTGGTCGCTAGTTTTCGCAGGTTTGGTTCTTTCGTGTATTCATGTAGCCGCTCAGGAAAAGCAAAGGCAGGTGGTACCGCATAACCAGAAAGGTGCACCGAACAAGGCTTACACTCCGCAGGAAGCCATTCAGAAAATGCAGGTGCCTGAAGGCTTCTCGGTGGAAGTCGTTGTCAGTGAACCAGACCTGGTGAACCCTGTGGCTTTCACCTTTGATGAAAAGGGGCGCATCTGGGTTGTGGAGTCTTTAGAGTACCCCCGTTCCAGTCCGGGAGTTGGTAAAGACAGGGTAAAAGTTCTTGAGGATACCAACCAGGATGGAAAGGTGGACAAGGTTACCGTGTTTGCAGAGGGGCTTAACATTCCCTCGGGGATCGCTGTTGGGCATGGGGGTGTCTGGGTTGCCAATTCACCGGATATTCTTTTCCTTAAGGACACGGATGGCGATGGCAAGGCGGATTACAAAGAAGTTGTAGTCACCGGATTTGGACGGGATGACACGCACGAACTTCCCAATTCGCTGACTTTTGGCCCGGATGGCTGGCTGTATGGATATAACGGCGTGTTCAACCAAAGTGTTATCAAACACCAGGGCAAAGAACACCGGTTTACCTGCGCACTGTTTCGCATTCATCCCAAGACCCGGGAGTTCGAACTTTTTGCCGAGGGTGTAAGCAATCCCTGGGGGCTGGCATTTGATACCGAGGGTTCCGCCTTTGCCAGCGCCTGCGTGATTGATCACCTTTGGCATTTGGTGGAAAGCGGCTATTACCATCGGCAGGCGGGTGTCTATCCGCCATTCACATGGAAGCTGGGTTCCATTGTGAAACACAAGCACCAGATGGCAGCGTATTCAGGCCTGCATTTTTTTGACAGCGATGCCTATCCACCGGAGTATCGCGAGGTACTTTACATGGGCAATATCCATGGTGGCGGAATCAATGCCGACAAACTGGAGCGCGCTGGTTCCAGCTATTTTGCCAAAACGCGCCCTGATTTTTTGATGGCTAATGATGCCTGGTTCATGCCCGTAAGCCAGAAGACCGGCCCGGATGGTTGCCTTTATATTCTTGATTGGTACGACCAATACCACTGTTATCAGGATGCACGGCGCGATCCCCAGGGTATCGATCGGCTTTATGGTCGCATTTATCGTGTGCGTTACAAGGACACACCACGGGCGCCAAAGTTCGATCTGGCCAAGGATTCCGATGAAGCTCTTTTGAAGCAACTGGGAAATGCGAATGTTTATTTCCGGGATAGTTCCCAGAGAGTGTTGACAGAGAGGTTAAGCAACGCGCAAAGTCCTGGGTTGCGACCTAAAATCGAAGCGATTGTCCTGGATGAAAAAGCAAACAAGAAAGCCCGCATGCACGCGTTATGGGTGCTTGTAAGCAGTGGCCCGCTACCTGAGAATTTCCATTTGCAGATATTGAACCATAAGGAATCAAGCCTGCGGGCATGGGGCGTTCGCGCAGCGGGGAACATCCGTCAGGTTAGCCAGGAAATTCGTCAGAAGCTGGCCAGCATGGCTGGGGATTCCTCTCCGGATGTGAAATTGCAGGTGGCGGTGGTTGCCTCGAAAATTACCGCGCTGGATGCACCCAAGGTTCTTTCTGATGTTCTGGCCCATGCCGGCAACGATGGTGTGATACCTAACATTGTGTGGCAAAACTTGCATCCCATGCTGGATTCTCCGCGTGTGCTGGATGCCTTTTTGGCAACCGCGATGGCCAACCCATCATCACCAGCCGAGGCGGCTTTGCTGGAGCGCATGGTGGAGAAACTGCTCGCCCTTCAAAGCAAACCAGAGGTATTGGGTAAGCTGCTTTCCCTGCTTATCAAGGATGGCCATCAGCAAACCGCAAGGCAAATCTGTTCAGCCCTGGCACAAAAAATCCAAACTGGTGAGATTCGGCAAAACCAGTTGCCAGAATTTCGCAAGGGTTTGGAAAGTATCGTGAATTCCCAGTCTCATTCCGAAATGATGGCACTAAGGGCCACCTGGGGGGACACCGAAGCCATCGAAAAAATTACCGTGGTGGTGCGCGACAACAAAGGCTCTGAACTATCCCGGGGCATGGCCTTTGAGGCTCTGGTGATTGCCGCGCCGGCCAGCGCGGTGAATGTTGCCTTGCCCATGTTGAAGGAAGCGGGCGTGCCAGTTAGTGTGAAAGCCAGTTTGCTTTCCTCTTTGGGGCGGGTGGCGGACCCCACACTTTCCAAAACCTTATTAGAGATGTATGCCAAGGCGGACCCCAACCTTCAGCCACGCATGATTGAATTCCTTTCCCAGCGAAAAGCATGGGCTAATGATTTGTTGGACGCCATAGAATCCAAAAAGATTCCCAAGGAAGCTCTGGGCATGAACCAGGCCCGCAGGATAGTGGCAGAGCGCGACCCCAAACTTAGACAGAAACTGGAGAAGGTCTGGGGTGCCGTTCGTGAGGGGCGCAACCAGGTCCGTGAACAAATCACCAATGAGATGCGCGACCTCATTGTGAAAACACCGGGCGATGCCAAGGCAGGTCGGCTTGTTTTCAACAAGGTCTGTGGCCAGTGCCACAAAATGCACGGCGAAGGCCAGGAAGTTGGACCGGATATTACCGTTAATGGCCGCGCCAGCTTCGAACAGTTGCTTTCGAATGTGTTTGATCCAAGCCTGGTGATCGGAACTGACTATCAGGCAGTTACGGTATCCACCACCAAGGGGCGTGTGCTAACCGGATTACTAGTGGAAGATAGCAAAGAACGCGTAAGCCTGAAAGTTCAGGGAGGTAAATTGGAGATTGTGCCTCGCGCCGAGGTGGAGGAAATTCAGCGCAGCAAGGTTAGCTTGATGCCCGAGGGATTGGAAAAGCAAATTCCATCCAACGAAATTCGCGACCTGTTTGCCTATTTGCTGCTTGATAAGCCGCCGGAAGATTCCAAGGCAAAGAAGATTCCCGGCGCACCATGATCATCAAAATAAGCGAATCTTCCGTTTTCTTACAGGGGTGAACTTTATGCCTTTGAAAATATCGGCTTTCCCAAAATGTTATCTGGATACTATTGCGGGAACCCGCGAGATGACAGTTTTCCAGTGGATCGAGATGGCGAAGCAACTCGATGCGGATGGACTGGAAATGTACGATGGTTTCTTCACCAGTCTGGAGAATGATTACATCGATAGTGTGGCCAATGCCATCCATGATGCCGGGTTTGAAATGCCCATGCTTTGCTGCTCGCCTGATTTCACCCACCCTGATGCGGAAGTACGCAAGCGCATGGTGGACCTGCATATGGAAAAGATTCAGGTTACCCACCGCCTGGGAGGCAGGGGCGCTGTCTGTAGAGTATTAAGCGGCCAGCGATTTCCAGAGGTTTCCCGTCAGCAGGGAATCGAATGGGCGGCCCAATGCATTACCTCGCTATTACCGGTGGCGAGGGAATTCGGAATCATTCTGGGTTTGGAAAACCATTACAAGGATGGGTTTTGGAAATATCCCGAGTTTGCCCAGAAGATGGATGTGTTTTTGGATTTGCTGGAGGCCATACCGGATCGTGCGAATTTCGGTGTGCAGTATGATCCTTCCAATGCAATTGTTGCGGGCGATGATCCTGTGGAGTTGCTTCGCAAGGTTGCACCTCGTGTGGTGAGTATGCATGCTTCGGATCGTTATTTGGAAGCTGGAGCCTCGCGGGAGGAACTAAAACAAGCAGATGGCACTCTGGGTTATTCCCCCAAGCTGAAACATGGGGTTACAGGCACAGGCCTGAATGATTACCCCGCCATCTTCAAACTGCTTTCCCAGAATAACTACAAGGGTTGGATCAGCATTGAGGATGGCATGAATGGCATGGAAGAAATGGCAGAATCCCTGGCTTTCCTTCGCAAAATGGGCCAGCAATACCTGCCCTAGAATCATAAAGATAAATTGGCGCAATAAGATTTGTGATTGACCAATTGTATCCTTAAGGATACAATTGGTTTGTGATATCTATCCGTAAAACAGATGTTTTTGCTAAATGGATTAACAGCTTGAAAGATATTCAAGCCAAGGCTCGCATTTTGGCAAGAATCGAAAGGTTGGCCTTTGGACACCCGGGAGATGTCAAGTTTTTAGGTGAGGGGATTTCTGAAATGAGAATTCACCACGGGCCAAGTTATCGTGTCTATTTCAAAAAGAAAGGTAATCAACTTGTGGTGCTTTTGGCAGGTGGAAATAAAAGTTCACAATCCAGGGATATAAGAATCCCCATGGAACTTGGCAGAAATCTACCGGAGGATTTATCATGAAAAAAACGATGACCAGCAGTTACGATGTCGCTGAACATTTGCGAACCCCAAAGGAAATGGCTGCCTATTTGGAGGCAATTATTGACGAATCTCAGGGGGATACTTCCCTGATAACCAAGGCGATTGGTGATATTGCACGCGCAAAAGGTATGACCATGGTTGCAAGGGAATCCGGGTTATCCAGGGAAAGTCTTTATAAAGCTCTTTCAGGAGCAACAAGCCCAAGTTTTGATACCATTCTCAAGGTTTTGCAGGCGTTGGGATTAAAACTTCATGCCGAAGTTGCCCGAAGTTAGTCAAAAAAAACCTAATTCTTAGGAACTCTCATGGATTCCCTGAAAGTGGCGCTTGTGGGGTGTGGCAAGGTTGGCAGGTTGCATTGCCTTGCGCTGAAACAATGCCCTGATGCCAGGTTAGTAGCTTTATGTGATGCATCGGAAACCCGTGCGGGCCAGTTTGCCAGCGAGTTTGGTGGCGCTGCTTTCACCCAATTAACTCAAATGCTTTCTATGGCGCGCCCGGATGTTGTTCTAATTGCAACTCCACATCCGCTGCATAAAGAACCCACGGTGCAGGCATTGGCATCTGGTATTCATGTGCTTGTGGAAAAACCCCTTGCCGCTTCTGTTTCAGATTGTGACGCCATGATTGCCGCTGCAAGGCAATCTGGTAAAACCCTGGGAGTCATCAGCCAAAGAAGGTTTTTTGAACCTGTGCTTCGCATGAAGCAGGCGATTGACGCGGGAAAAATTGGCAAGCCTGTATTGGGATTCTTTCTGATGTATTCCTGGCGTAGTCTGGAATATTACAAGTCGGATCCCTGGCGTGGTAAATGGGATACCGAAGGCGGCGGAGTCTTGGTCAACCAATCACCACACCAGTTGGATATTCTGCGTTGGTTCATGGGTCCGATTTCCGAGGTGCAGGGTTATTACAGCACCTTGAATCACCCGGGGGTTGAAGTTGAAGATACCGCGGTGGCCTCGCTTAAATTTGCCAACGGTGGTTTGGGATCCATTCTGGCTAGCGTTTCCCAGAAACCGGGCATTCATACAAAAGTGCATGTCCATGGTTCCAATGGTGCCTCGGTGGGGGTGGAGACGGACCGTGGTGCCACATTCATAGCAGGTATGACCAGTATTCCAGAACCACCCTTGAATGATCTTTGGACCATTGCCGGCGAGGAGAATCTGCTTGCGGGATTCCAAGCTGAGGACCGGGAGAAGATTTCCCGGGTCGATCCAACGGTTCATTACCATGCCCTTCAATTCCAGGATTTCTTTGATTCTGTGCGGAAGAATAGACCTCCGCTGGTAAGCGCGGAGGATGGCCGTGCCGTGGTGGAACTTTTTCAGGCCATCTACACATCCAGCAGGGAAGGAAGGCCTGTGAAGCTTTCTGGCTGATATTGCAAATTATTTCGATTAAGATGTTTCCTCAAGGAGAGATTTGTATGAAACATCTATCGGTTATCTTTGCCATGTCTGTGGTGCTTTTCTTTTCCCCAACCCAAACCTCACAGGCAGCCAAACCAAATGTACTCTTTATTCTTTGTGATGACCTTAGGTGGGATAGCCTTGGTTGTGCCGGACACCCTTTCCTGAAGACCCCAAATATTGATGCCTTGGCCAGCGAGGGTGTGCATTTCAAAAACACATTTTGCACAACCTCGCTCTGTTCGCCAAGCAGGGCATCGATTCTTTCGGGGAAGTATGCTCATTCGCATGGCGTGGTAAATAACTTTACTGAATACCCCAACCAGTTAAGAAGTTTTCCCGGTGCTTTGCATGATGGTGGTTATCAGACCGCGTATTTTGGCAAATGGCACATGGGTGAAAATAATGATGAAAAACGCCCCGGCTTTGATACCTTTGTCACCCACAAGGGGCAGGGAAAGTATTTTGACACCGAATTTAATGTGAATGGCGATCGCAAGGTTGTGCCGGGTTATTACACTCATGCGGTTACCAAAATGGCTTCCGATTGGATTAATAGCTCTTCCAAAGATAAACCATGGCTTTGCATGATAGGTCATAAGGCACCGCACAGCTTTTATTTTCCCGAACCAAAATATGAGCATACCTTTGACAAGGTTCGCATTCCCTATCCGGAAACCGCTTTTCATCTGGAAGACAAACCCAAGTGGATCCAGCAGCGACTCAATACCTGGCATGGGATCTATGGGCCCTTGTTTGATTACCGCAAGAAATTTCCAGACAGCAGTCCCGAGGCGGTGAAAGACTTCGAGGCGATGATACGATCTTATTGGGGAACCATTCTTTCTGTTGATGATTCGGTTGGTCAGTTGGTAAAGCTTCTCAAGGATCGTGGCGAATTGGATAACACCTTGATTGTATTCATGGGAGATAACGGGCTTTTGAACGGGGAGCATGGAATGGTGGATAAGCGCACCATGCATGAACCTTCCATACGAATTCCACTGGTTGTGCGATACCCCGCATTAACCAAAGTCCCAAAAATCATTTCCGAAATGGTGGTCACCGTGGACATGGCCCCCAGTATTCTTGAGCTTTGCGAAGCCAGGCCAATGGAAAACATTCATGGCAAATCCTGGGTCAAGCTCGTCAGGCAAGGAGATGACGATTGGCGCAAATCTTACCTCTACCATTACAACTACGAAAAGCAGTTCCCGTATACCCCCAATGTTCGCGGTGTGCGTACCAACGATTGGAAATATGTGCATTATCCGCATGGTGATGGCAAACCAGACAGGCATCTTGCCGAGCTTTATGATTTGAAAAATGACCCTTCCGAAACCAAGAACCTGATTGCGAATCCCAATTACGCGGCCAAGGTTCAGGAATTGAAGAATGAGCTTGAACGATTGAAAAAACAACTCGGGCTGGAAAAAGATACCATGCCTTTGGATGAAGGCATTGGCACCGCCCTGCCCGATGCCAAGATCCGTTAAAGGAGAATCAAAATGATGAACCGCCGAAATATGCTTGCTGCCGGTGCTGGAATGGCCCTGGGTTCTCATAACCTTGGTGCCGCCGAGAAACTCAAGGGTAATATCAGGCATTCCGCTTGTTCCTGGTGCTTTATAAGTCAGGGTGATAAATGGAACCTTGATCAGTTGTGTGAACAAGCCAAAAGTCTGGGATGTGTATCGATTGAACTTTTGCGACCCCAGCAGTTTGCCACGGTGAAAAAGCATGGTTTGGAAATCGCGATCGCATCGAATGGCATGCCGGGCGGCTTCAAGAAAGGTTTCAACAATCCCGCCTACCGGGAGGAGCTTTTGAAACATACCCGGGAAACCATCGATGCCTGTGCCGAGTTCAAGGTTCCCACGGTGATTGGTTTTGTGGGTTTTAAATATCAAAACGCGGATGATGTGAAAAGTCCTGTGATCAGTTTGGAAGATGCGGAAAAGAATTGTGTTGAAGGCCTGAAACAGATAGCTGGTTACGCCGAGAAGAAAGGTGTGACAGTCGCGGTGGAGCACCTAAACACCAGGGATGGATCGCACCCCATGACCGGGCACCCGGGTTACCAGGGGGATGATGTGGATTGGCTTGCCGGGGTACTTCGCAAGGTGGGTTCGCCGCGCATTAAACTATTATTTGATATTTACCATGTACAGATCATGCACGGAGATGTGATTCGAAGGATTGAACAACACAAGGATGTGATTGCGCATATTCATACAGCGGGCAATCCCGGCAGGCACGAACTGGATGAAAACCAGGAGATTCAGTACCTGCCAATCATGAAAAAGCTGGTGCAAATTGGTTACAAAGGTTTTGTGGGCCACGAGTTTATACCTACCCGCAATGCACGAGAAGGTTTAAAACAGGCAATTCTGGCATGTGATGCCTAAGCAAGCTTTGGTAGTTTGGGAAATATATAAGGATTGATCCTACCGGATAGACCCTGAGGATGATCCCGATTCCCCTGATTTCATGGAAACAACCCGGTCACTTTTTCGATAGATACTTTGATTGGTCAAAGTGTTTTTATTCGGAATCGAGGCAGTCTTGCGTTTCCATTCAGGGCCCCGGAAAATAAGTTCCTATCTAGTTGCCTTGGTTATCCTGGCTTTGCCTTGGGCTTATTGTCAGGGGCAGGATTCTTCCACAAGAGCTACCGCCCAGCAACTTGGTTTGGATGAAAACTCCAAGGGTGAAGCTTTTACAGATCCCAAGCTGGTGAACACCAAGCCCCCCACCGAATTTAAAAAGACAGAAATCCAGCAAGGCGAGATGCCTTTGCCCATAAACCTTGCCGCCGCCATGAGGTTATCGGATGCCCGACCGTTGATTATAGACGCAGCTAAGGCAGCCGAACTGGTTGCCGCCGCACAGTTAGAGAAAGCCAATGTGCTTTGGTTGCCTAATATCTATGCCGGTATTGATTACTATCGCCATGATGGCCTGAATGTGACTTTTACCGGTGTGCCCCAGAACAGTAACCGACAGTCCATGACACTTGGACCCGGTGTGTCGGCGATATTCGCCACCACGGATGCAATTTTTGAACCTTTGTCCGCCAGGCAAATTCTCAAGGCCAGGCAGTTTGATATTCAGGCGGCAAAGAATGATGCCTTGATGGATGTGGCGGTAGCCTATTTCAATGTGCAGCAGGCAAGAGGAAGACTTGCCGGAACGGTGGATACTGTAGCCAAGGGCCGGGAACTTGTGCGCAAAGTCGAGGTATTAGGCAAGGGGCTGGCTGCTCAGGTGGAAACTGACCGTGCCAAAACCCTGTTGGCCGACCTGGAAGAAAACGCAGTCAAAGCGCGCAATGAATGGCGCGTTGCCAGTGCCGAACTTGCCCGTTTGCTTCGCTTGAATCCTGTGGCTCAGATAGTGCCCGTGGAACCACCTCATTTGGCGATGATGCTAATTTCACCCAGCAGGGAGGTTGATGGGTTGGTTGCTGTGGGCCTTACCAACCGCCCGGAACTGGGTTCAAGTCAGGCGATAGTCCAGGCAACACTGGCAAAGTTGAAACAGGAAAAGATGCGTCCCCTGATCCCCAGCATTGTATTTCAGGGTAATAGCGGTGCGAACTCGAACGGTCCACCGTTTATTGGTGGCGCGGCAGCCAGCGGTCCGGGCGGAACCCTGCAATGGGGCAGCCGATTTGATATGAACGCAGCAGCACTTTGGGAATTGAAGAATTTTGGCTTTGGTAACCGGGCATTAGTGCGTGATAGGGAAGGTCAAAGGCAGGTTGCCATGGTGGAATTATTCATGGCACAGGATAAAGTTGCTGCCGAGGTTGCACAATGCCACTCGCAACTTGCGACATCCTCAGAAAGGGTCGCCCTGGCGGATTCCGGTTTGAAAAGCGCTCTGGTAAGTTATGAGGGAAATCTAAAGGGCATGAGCGAAACCTACCGATTTGGCGATGTGTTGAATTTGGTGAACCGCCCGCAGGAAGTCGTGGCAGCCCTGGCTCAGCTTGATCAGGCATACAAGAATTATTTCCTGTCAGTGCAGGACTACAACAGATCCCAATTCAGATTGTTCCGGGCCGTGGGATATCCTGCCGAGGTTCTGGCTTGCCAGAAAACTCCGGGCCAGCCATTGGAAGTGGATACCACCCGGCCATTTGACCTGCCACCTGTCACAGGCATTCCATGCGCCAACAGTATTTGCGAAAAAGTGATCGCCCCGGTGACAAAGCCTTGATTATTCCTTCGCGGCTGCTTTCATCTTAACAGTCATTCCATTGACAAATTCATCGGTATCACCCGAGGCAAAGACCAGGTTTTCTTCCAAGGGAATCCATGTCCCATCCTTTTCGATGGCAACAATTTCCTGCCATTCTCCATCCGTTCCACCAAGCTTCAGATTTACCTGGCGTATCTTGTTGTCGCTTAAGATAAAACCAACATTCTGATCCCCGCGCTTTGCAACGCAAGAGATGGGAATGGTCATCACGTTTGGGCGAACTATCTTGATGTAGCCGTAAGCGTACATGCCGGGAAGAATTTTCGCATCCTGGTTGGGAAGGTCAATCTCGGCCCTAAGGGTGCGACTCTGCCGGTTCAACGCCCAGGAAGTCCTGGTAACCTTGGAAACAATCCGCATGTCGTTGAAAGCCTGAACACGAACCTCGGCGTCCGTGTTTGTGTTGACATAGTTGGCATCCATTTCTGGAACATCCACAAAAATGCGTACGACATCCGTTCTGGCAATGGCAAAAATCGGCGCACCTTTGGTGGAAGAAAGATCGGGTGCCATCATGCGGGTTGTCTGGTCACCGGTGGTTCCCTGAACAAAATCCCCCGTGTTGGCGTTGCGAATCACCACAATTCCATCGAAAGGTGATGTCAGCCGTATGTAACCCACCAGTGCCGCCAGTCGTTTTTCATCTGCCTCGGCAACCCTGACCCTGGCTTCCGCAGCCATCACATCCACTTTGGCTTTGCCCAGGCTGGCATCGCTGGCAATTTGATCCGATTGCGCCGCAATCACTGCCGCAAGCGCTGCATCCCGTGCGGACTCATTTGACCTTAGCTGTCGGGTGGATTCATCAAGAATCTGTTTATCCACCACACGCTGGCCCACCAGATCGGTTAGTCTTCTCACTTCTGACTGCCAGCGATCCACCTCAGCCTGAAATTTGCCCACCAAAGCCTTGTTCTGGGTCACCTTGGCAACGGCGGCCTTCAGATTGCCATCCGCAACCTCAACAAGCTTTTTAGCCTGCTCCACCATTACCTTGTCGAGAACTACCGTGGCTTGTTTAAGGCGGTATTCCTCAACCAGTTCAGGAACAAAAAGCGTCGCAAGAAGCTGATCCTTCTTTACCTTGTCGCCGATATCCACATTCCATTTTTCGATGAACCCGGTAATCTTGGGGAAGATGGAAGATTGCTCGTAGGCATCCACAAACCCGGGTTGACCAACGGTTCTAAGAATATTCCGCCTTTGCGGTTTGGCGGCCGTTACTTCCGGGGCTATCGGTGAAGGTGATGCATGCTCGGTTTCCTTGCCACAGCCCGCCAAAATAACGCAGGTTGTCAAACAAACCAATGTTTTGAATCTTTTCTTCATGTTGCCATTCCTGGTTGAGTGGTTTCAGGATTCTGATTGGTGTGGTGAGTTTCATGCGGATCGCCACCATCAAATTGCTTGCTCTCCGGATCATCCGGATCAATGGAAACAGGCACCGGCTTGCGATTGCCTAATAGCAGTGAAAATACCGCCGGCAGAACCAAAAGCGTTGATAAGGTTGATGCCAGCAAGCCACCAATAACCGCCCTGCCAAGCGGTGCCTGCATCTGTGAACCTTCCTCCAGGGCCAACGCCATGGGAAGCATACCGGTTGTCATGGCGCAGGCGGTCATGATGATGGGCCTCAGGCGCCCTGCCGCGCCCTTGATGGCGGATTCCCGAACAGTGAGGCCTTCCTTCCAGCGGTCATTCATGAAGGTGATCATCATCACGGAATTGGAAACAGAAACACCAATACACATGATGGATCCCATGAACGATTCGATGTTCAGAGTGGTGTTGGTAAGAACCAGCATGGAAAGCACACCGGATACCACTCCGGGAACCGCGCCAATGGAAGTAAGTGCCAGCCTGGGAGATTGAAAATAGGCCGTAAGCATGACAAGGATAACAACCACGGCGATGGAAAGTCCGATGCCAAGTGATTGAAACATTTGGTTCATGGTGCCTGCCTGGCCGCGGGTATCGGTCAGAACTCCGCGAGGCGGTGCCCCCGCGTCATTCAC
>JBEGQX010000354.1:0-7382 GCA_041180805.1 Planctomycetota bacterium | reverse complement strand
TATCAAAATGATTCCAGCGGCAAGCAACCCCAGCCAACAAAAAGGGCACCTTTCAGGTATAACAGTCTCCGGTCTTTTATGTCAGCCATGGAATCCAACCAGTAATTTTCTGAAAATAGGTTGCTTTGAAAGCTAACACTTTCATAAAAAGGTGAGATTGGCATACGATATGAAATTTATTTCCTTGCCAAGGTTACGAAAATATCGATAGTTAAAGCTTCATCAAAGTTAACAGGAACTTAACTTGCAATCCAACAGCGACAAACCACAAACTGATCAACCCGAATCTGCCGAAGCGCCTCTTCGGAGCATTCACACCTCAAATTTTCCTGAAATTCTCAACCAGATGCATAGCTCTGTAGTCGTCACTACCTACCAGGCCGGTAAGTTGGTGTTTTTACGACCCGAGGGAAATACCCTCAACACCCACTTCAAGGCGTTTCAATCTCCCATGGGATTGGCTTTGGATTCGTACAAATTATCCATCGGTGTACCGGGTGAAATTCAGCATTTTCGAAATATGCCCGCAGTTGCTGCTAAACGAGAACCTCTCGGCCGTGTGGATGGTTGTTTCATGCCCAGAGGATCCCACACCACCGGTGACATTCTTGTTCATGAAATGGCTTTTGGCACCAACGGGCAATTATGGGTGGTCAACACCCGATTTTCCTGCCTTTGCACCCTGGATGATGTGAACAGCTTTGTGCCGCGATGGAAACCTCCTTTCATCACTGGGTATTCACCCAACGACCGTTGCCACCTGAATGGCCTGGGGATGAAAGACGGTGTTCCAAGCATTGTTACAGCGCTTGGCCAGACCAATGAACCAACCGGTTGGCGCAAAAACAAAAAAGACGGTGGAATCCTGATGGATGTCACCAGTGGTGAAATCATTTGCAAAAACCTTTCCATGCCACACTCGCCGCGCTGGTACGATGGCAAAATCTGGGTTCTGGAATCCGGCAGGGGCACCCTTTCGACGGTTGACCCAAAAACCGGAAAACATGAACCTGTGGTATGCCTTCCTGGCTTCACCCGTGGCTTGGATTTTTTTGGGCCACTTGCCTTCATTGGTTTGTCTCAAGTTCGTGAAACCGCTGTATTCAGCGGCATACCCATCACCGAGCAGAATCTGGAACGCAACTCCGGAGTCTGGGTTGTCAACATCCAAACAGGTAATGTGATCGCTTTTGTGAAATTCGAAGATGCCCTTCAGGAAATCTTTGCCGTGCAGGTTTTACCAGGCATTAAATTCCCCGACCTTGTGAATGATGAGCTGGAAACCATCCAAAGCACCTTTGAGCTTCCTGATGAAGCCATGAAGCTTGTGCAACAATAATTTTTTGTTAAATCATCTTAAAAATTTTCTCATTTTTGCAAGAAATGCCGGTGTGAATCGTCCTTATCCTCAAGTTGGCTTTTGTCCGTTTGTATCGATTATGAAGAAGATCGGCCTTGAATTTGATCTTATCAAGGTTTTTTGATTGGCACCCTAAGGGTGGCCAAATGCTAATCTGGATTTCTTAACCTTGGAAATTTAATTGGAAAGATGGGATTGCCATGCATGCCTGGTTCAAAATCTTTGTTTTTGCAGCGCTTTTAAATGGCTTTTCAGTCTGGGTTGCCCAGGGGGTACACGCTCAGGAAGCCAGGAAACCGCAGAATCACCCCAAAGATTCCGTGAAGGAACCCTTGGAGGTTAAAAGCAAAGTCGTAGCGGTTACGATTTATTCCGACAGTGCCCTTGTGACCCGTGAAGTGGAGATACCACAGGGGATCGGGTCGATGGAGGTGGTGGTTTCCTCGCTTCCTTCCAAGGTCCAGGCATCTTCCTTATATTCCGAGGGGAACGAGGGAATTCGCATCCTTGCAACCCGATTTCGGAACAAGCCCGTCAAGGAAGACAAACGCGAAGAAGTGAGGAAAATCGAGGAGGAGATAAAAAAGAATGAGATCGAAAACCAGAAAATACAGGCCATGATCACCGCCAACACGGCGAATACAACTTTTCTTAACAAGCTTGAGGGCTTTGCCAGTGCCAGCACGGTGAATGCCACCGAGAAAGGGAAGCTGGATTCGGACACCGCAATTGCCCTGGCGAATTATTTGAAGACGGAAAGGATCACCAGGGCCCAGGAAAACTTTGAAATGACCCAGAGATCCAAGGAGATTCTCCTGAACAACCAGTTCCTGCAAAGGAAATTGCAGGAACTGACCAGCGGCACGGTGCGGACCGAAACGGATGCGATCGTGGTGATCGAAAAAGTCAACGCGGATGCGGGGAAGCTGAAGCTTAACTATTTGGTGGAGGAATCCTACTGGCGGCCCCAGTATAAGATCCGCTCTGGCAAAACCGCCAAGGATGCCGTGAAGGTGGAATACCTTGCCTCGGTACACCAGCAATCCGGTGAAGACTGGGCAGGCGTGGAATTGACACTCTCGACAGCCCAGCCGATGTTGAACGCGACCCCGCCGGAGCTGAAAGGCCTGGCTGTAAGCCTGGTGCCCAAGGGTGCTCCGGTCTCCCCGGGGAAGCCAGGCAATGCTTTGGGTAAAGCGGGGACATTTGATGCCAACCCGCAGGGATATATCGCCATTCCCCAGACCCCGATGGGTGGAGGCGCCCTTGCGGAAATCCAGGAGGCCGCCCGCTCTCTCAGAAGGCAGGCTCAGGTGGATGCAAATCGCAAGGATGAAAAGGCCAGCAATGAGATTTTTAACTATGTGGGAAACCTGGAGCAGGCCAAGGACCTGGTGTTCCTGGGTGATGACCGACAGGCTTTGAAAAAGCCCGCTGATTCCGAGAAAGAAGGACCAAGCGTTGCCTACAAGCTTGAAACCAGGATCAGTATTCCCTCAAGGAATGATGAGCAGGTGCTGGAGGTCGCACGCATAGACCTTTCCCCCGACTATTTTTACAAGGCGGTCCCCGTGCTTACACCGCATGTGTACAAGCAGGCAAACCTGACCAACAAGAGCAAGTTTGTGCTTCTTCCCGGGGAGGCCACCATGTATTCAGAAACGGATTTTGTCGGTAGGATGCAATTGCCACTGGTCGCGATAGGCGAATCTTTCATCGCGGGTTTTGGCACGGATCCCCAGTTGCAGGTCCAGCGCCAACTGGTGGAAAAGTCCCGGAGCATGCAGGGTGGCAACCAGGTTCTGAAATATGAGTACAGGATTCTCCTTTCCAGTTTCAAGCAGGAGGCTGTAAAGGTTCAGCTTTGGGACCGGCTTCCCAAGGGTGAAAATGAGGCCTTGAATGTGACCTTGGGCAAGGTGCAACCCGAAATCAGCACGGATCCCGTTTATCTGAGGCAGGACCGGGTGAATAATCTGTTGCGATGGGATATCCAGTTGCCACCCGATTCCAATGGCACCAAGGCAAACACCACCAGCTATGACTTTAAGGTGGAGCTTGACAAGCAAATGTCCATTGGAAGTTTTCAGAGCAAGTAAATAGTAATTTACCAGCCCCATGGATTGGCCATGGCAACGGCACCGCAAGGGCGGTAATGCCGTGGCCCTGGCCAGTCTTTTTCACCAGCCAAATGTTCACACAAAGAGTTCAACCACCGGCTTGCCCTTGTCCGCAACGGTGAAGGGTCTTCCGGAGGGGGAATGCTCGATGTGATGAATATCGATGCCCATGGCCTGGGCGATGGTCGCGTTGCAGTCGGGCATGGTCACGGGCTTCTCCAGAACTTGCTCGCCGATCGCGTCAGACTTGCCATAAACATAGCCACCCTTCACCCCGGCGCCGGCAAACCACCAGGTGAACACAGCCGGATGATGGCCGCGGCCCGCGGTAACGTTACTGATCTGGGGAGTGCGCCCGAACTCGGTTGCCATGACAACAAGAGTGCTGGCAAGCAGGCCGCGCTGGTGCAGGTCCTCCAAGAGGGCGGCCATGGTTTGGTCCGTGGTCGGTGTCATTTTCTCCATCGACTTGATCTGATCGTTGTGAGTGTCCCAGTTGTGCACATCCTCCACCTCGATGAAACGCACTCCGCTTTCCACCAGTCGGCGCGCAAGCAGGCAGCCCTTGCCAAAGGTGTGCGTTCCGTAGGCGGCCTGGGTCTTGGGGTTCTCCCGCGAAATATCGAACACCCTCAGGTCCTCACTTTTCATCAGAGCAACCGCATCCTGCTGCACTTTCAGGTAAGCCGCCGCATCACGATGGGGGGTTTGCTGCACAAAGCCATTTCCCATGGCCTGAGCCAGAGCGGTTCGTCTTGAAAAATCTGCCTCACCCGTCTTTGGGGGAAGAACGGCATTCTGCAAACCCGCCCCGGGATCAACGATGGGTAGTGGTGCAAGCTGGGTGGGCATGTAACCACTGCGGGGGTGCTGGGGGCTGCCATTGATGAGGATGTTGCCCGGCAGAACTGGATTTGCGGAACCGGCCATCTTCGCAGCCCAGGTCCCCAGGGATGGGTGCGTGATGGTTGGTGTCATCATGTAGCTTGTGTGCGCGAGGTAGGTGCCACGGTCGTGGATACCCTGGGTGGAAGTCACGGATCGCACCAGGGATACATGGTGCATCTGTTTGGCCATGCGGGGGAACCATTCGGAGATCTGCACTCCATCGGCGCTGGTCGGGATGGCCTTCACCCCGCCCATTTCGGCTTTTCCCGGCTTGGGGTCAAAGGTGTCGATGTGGGAAATCCCTCCACGCAGGTAGAGGAAGATGACGCTTTTGGCCTTGCCATTTGCCTGGGGGCCCGCGGCTTTCAGGGAAGGGGCCGCAGGCAGAAGGCTAACCCCTAAAACCGCCTTGGCAAATCTTTCAAGGAAAACCCGGCGGCCGATGTCTGTGAGTGATGAGTTCATGGTGTTTTTCCGTTTGGTCTCAGTGCTGAAAGAGGAATTCCGGTGAGTTTAAAAGCGCCCAGAGAATATCCTGTTCCGGTGTCGGGCTGTCCTTGGTGATTTCCCGGATGGTGGAAAGTTCCTTGGGGGTTGCCGAGCGAACCAGGATTGCCCGGTAAATAAGTTGCGTGTGCATGGCCCCCTGTGCCTTGCTGGCGCCAAGTTGTCGGCGCACCAGGGATCCTTCTGCCAACGCGCGGTTCGTCAGGTCGCCATTCATCAGCGCCAGGGAATGCGTGGAGTTCGGGTCGCGATTGAATGCATCGATCTCGCGCCGATCGGACTGGCCGAACTGGCGTAGAAAATGTCCCAAGGGCAGGGGAAGTGGGGTTTCCGAGGCCCGTATTAAATTCGGAGGCAGCGATTTCCAACGCGGGTCAGATTCCCTTACCGTGGCTTCGCCGTCGGGTTCCACCATGGTTGTTCCCGGGGCACTGCTGGCGAATTCCTTGTTTTCCTTGGCGTGCAATGCCGCCAGTCGTTTCACTTCCGCGGTGTCGCCGCGGGCAATGGCGGCGGCGCGTTCCTTTTGCTGCTCGGCACGGCGCAGGCTTATCTCGCGTTTTCGCTTGTGTTCAGCCTGACTGATGCGCGCCTGGGCAATGATTTCGTCAGCGGTCATCGAACTGATTTTCCGAAGGTACACCGGGTCCAGCACCCCGCCAAGCCGGAAGCTGGACTTCCGTTCGTCAAGGTCCGCCACGAGCAGCACAAGATGCGAATCCCAA
Source organism: Planctomycetota bacterium (assembly GCA_041180805.1). Lineage (GTDB taxonomy): Bacteria > Planctomycetota > Planctomycetia > Gemmatales > Gemmataceae > JBEGQX01. The sequence goes on along the minus strand of JBEGQX010000354.1, from coordinate 1,782 downwards.
ACCTGCTCCGCCGACAGTCGCCGCAGTTGCGGGCCACGCAAGGCGAAGGGGACCCCAGGCTCCGGGGTCTCGCGTACGGCTTCGCTCTGATACAACCACGTGTTCAGCAGCACTTCCAGAAAAGCCCGTTCATCGAAGCCCAGGCGAATCATCATCTGGGTCAGAAAATCCATCAGTTCCGCATGCACAGGGTTGGGCAGCGCCGAAAGACTGTCCACAGGTTCGATCAATCCAAGACCCATGACCTTTTTCCACAAACGGTTGGCAATGTTCCTGGCAAACCGTGGATTGCGGGGCGAAGTCATCCATTCCGCAAACGCCTTGCGCCGGTTGCCATCGTTAAGGATGGCCTCTTCTCCAAAGAGGGTTCTTGGCTCCACCGGTTTCCCACGGAGGGAAGAATCGTAGCCGTAGGTTTCGGGAAAGGAAAGTTTCTTATCGGTGTCCTGGGTCAGCCGCTTCAAGGGTGCAATGGTGCCACTGATGCTTTGCTCCAGCGCTTCGTCTTTGGGCATTGCTGCCAGCTTTGCCTTGATATCGGGATACTGCCTCACGTTTTCTAAAGAATACCCACCGGGATTTCCCAAGTTGCTGACCCCAAAGGTGAAGGCAGCCATCTGGTAGAAATCCTTCTGGGTAATCGGTTCCAGTGGGTGATCATGGCACTGGGCGCATTCCATGCGGGTGCCCAGGAAAATGCGCGACATGTTCGACATGTGATCCAGTGGCATTCCCAGGTCGCGCAGATAGAAACCGACCGCGCCGTTTTCCCACAGTTGCCCGCTGGCCGAGACTAGTTTCCGCACGAATTCATCGTACGGCATGCGGGAGCGGATCGTTTCCTTTACCCAGTCGTCATATAGCTTGCCAGGCTGACCGGGGGAAAGCCCTCGGGTGTTCAGGCGCAGAAGATCCGCCTTCCAGTTGAACATGTGGCTCACATAGCCCTCGCTGTCAAGCAGGCCATGGATCAGTTTCACCCGTTTGTCTTGGTCATTGCTTTCCAGGAATCGCGTGCTCTCTGTAAGACTTGGGATGCGACCCACCACATCCAGGTATACACGCCGTAAAAATACCTCATCGTTAACAATGGGGTTCAGCTTCGTTCCCTTTGCAGCATGCGCAAGGTCCACCCTCTTTTGCACTTCCTCACTCCATTGCCGTATATTCTTGGGCCATGAAGCTATGCCTTCACCCGGGAGCGCGGCCCCGCGGTGGTCAAAGCGAACCCAGGAATTCATATTGGCCCCGTTGGCGATCCAGTTCTTCAGCAGCTTACGCTCCCCTTCATTCAAGGGTTGGGCTCCTCCCTTCAAAGGTGGCATCACCCCGGAATCTGTATGGGGAAGTGAGACTCGCTTGAGCAAGTCGCTTTCGTCGGGCTTGTTGGGGACCACCACCCCGCTGGCCCTAATGGAATCCGCCGAATCCAGGCGCAACTTGCCCTTTGGCTTGGCTTGCTTTTCGCTGTGGCAGGCAAAACAATGGTGATAAAGGATCGGAAGAATGTCTTCTTCAAATCGGGGTGATTCCACTGCCCAGGCTGGGACTGCCATGGCAACCAAAACCATGGCCGTCATAAACAGCTTTGGAAATGTGGCTGTCTTGGCTGCTTCATAGATTGGCAGTAAGCCCGCTCTTTTCAAGAGCAAAAGGGTAGTGCGGCTATGGTTCATTCCGCTTCTCCTGATCGAGCGATTTTTTAATGGCATTGTTGAAGTTCTTTTGAAAATCCTCCTGGTTCAGGGTAGACCCATTGGCCGATTGCGACGTATAAGTGCC
>JBEGQX010000353.1:0-16804 GCA_041180805.1 Planctomycetota bacterium | reverse complement strand
ATACTTGTCATCGCCTGAAACTCCCCTTAGCCAATAAATCTGGCACATTAAGGTTTTGGCATCACCCTGGCCCCGGATCATGGGTATTGCTTTGTCCGAGTTTATTTCCGGTTCGTAGATTCCATTGATTGCCTTATCCAAATCTAACTCGATTTTTTTTAGTTCAGAATTAGAGGCCGTGAGATTCGGATTAATGCTTGAAGAAATTCTCTTCAATCTTACCGAGGAAAGTTCCACAAGATTTCCTGCAAAGTCGTATTTGAAATCTTTGATATTGGGACTTGCCTTGACAAGGTATTCCCTGATTCGGAGGCTTTTTGAAAAGAAATCCTCCGATGTACTTAGAAGGCTCATTTTGGAATGCATGGTTCCAAAGTTACCAAAACTTCTTGCAAGCTGGAAAAGGGATTCAAGCTGGTCATTAGTCAGGTTGAATGAGGTGGAATTTAGTTCCTCTCCAGCCTTGGAAAAATCCAGATTCCAGAATGCGGCAATTTTTTGAATTTTGGTGATGTTTTCCCGGAGATGATGTGATTCCCAGTAGTTTCTGTCTGCATTTTGGAAATCTCCCATTTCCATATAGGTATCCCCACGATAACCATAACCACGCGCAAGATTTCTTTGATGGAAGATGTTATCAGGGTATTGCTTGCAAATTTTCGCGAATAAATCGATGGATTTTTGGTAATGCTCCAGCGAGAGGTTTGGGTCCAAATGCATATAATACGTGCCAAGAGTGTGTTCGGTAAGCGCAAGTTGCTCAATGGGATTGAGGTTAATTGAGGGAGTGGCCTCATTGGTGGAAACAGATTCAAAAATCTCTAGTGCTTTGTTAAGGTGATCAAGGGATTCCTGGGTTTCGCCAAGATCGCCTAAGACTTCACCCAGTAACCTGTGTGAATATCCCAAAAGAAATTCATTCTCAGGGTTGTTGGTGGAGGGATTCTGTTGCGCCTGCAAAAGAAGTGAAATCGCACTTTCCAAGACTCTTGCGCAATCTGCTTTATTGCCTTTTTTGGCCATTAATTCGCTTAGGCTTAAATGGGCATCCACCAGTTTGAACTTCACAGGGTCGATGTTTTTTTCTTTGCGAAAATCGTGAACGAGTTTGTCGTAGTATTTCTGAAGAATATTGTGCAATGGCTCAAGTCCGGGTGTTCTTCCCAGGTTGCTATCCTTGTTTAAAAGGTCAAGGATGGAGTTCAGCGTACTTAAGGAAGATTCATGCATTTTTCCCTTGAGACTGTTGGTTTCATTTTCCACCATTTGGCGATAAGAAAAAATTCCAAGGGAAATCAAGGAAATTAAAAGTATGCTGAATCCTGTAATGGTAAGAAATAAAAGTGGGTTTTTGATTGCCCATCTGTAAACAAGCGTTATTGGTCCGGGGACTTTCGCAATAATCGGCTTGTTTGCCAGCCAGTGTTCCAGATCATCAGCCAGTTCCCCAGCGGAATGGTACCTGTTTTCAGGTTCTTTCTCCAGGCACTTCAAACAAATTGCGCTTATGGTGGGCGGCAGCCTGTTAACAAGCTTGAATGGTGGTATGGGTTCGCTTTCCAGTACCTGCCTAAGAATTGCAGAAACTGTAGGGCCGGTGAAAGGCGGTTTGCCAGTAAGCATCTCATAGAGAATGGCACCCAGACCATAAACATCCACGGCAGTAGTTAGATTTTTCTCACCCCTGGCCTGCTCCGGTGCCATGTAGGATGGTGTTCCGACTATCATTCCATGGGCGGTTAATTCATGGTTGCCCGAAGTTGGTTCCAGGTTTTTTCCCAAGCCGAAATCAGTGATTTTGATTTCAAATCGACTATCCAGGGGATTGCCCAGGTATTGCTCAGCACCTGACACAAGAACATTGCTTGGCTTTAAATCCCTGTGGATGATGGCGGGGTTGGATTTTGAATGGATCGAGTTTTTATTTCCGTGCGCATGAGATATGGCTCTTGCCAACCGCAAGGCAATGGATGCGGCAGTTCTTGCAGGGAGTGTCTTGTATTTAAGCAAATCTGAGAGGCTGCCACCATCCACAAGTTCAAGAATCAGTCCGGGCCCGAAAATAGGATCTTGGAAGGTGTGATAAATTTTGATGATGTCAGGGTGTGCGAGATTGGCAACGGTGGAGCCCTCTCCACGAAATCGCCCAAGAATGTCATTGCTGTGATCATTCCTGAATTTTTGGTTAAGAACCTTAACGGCCACATCCCTTTTTAATTCACGGTCAAAGGCTTTGTAGACATTGCACATTCCGCCTTTTCCAATTAATTTTAAAATCTCAAATCTGTTATCCATCAGGTAATGCACGGGGACCATGGAGTCCTCGAGATTTACCGCATCACCGGGAGCCCCGTTTGTTTGGTATTTAGAAATGGTTGCCATATCCCCCGACCCGTTATCCATTTCTGGATACGTTCCGGTGGGTAGCTTTTTTGTTTCGTAAAGGTTCTCTTCCATGGCCTGATTCAATGGATATTCAAACGATTAAAACAATATTCTAAACAGGCTTTGGCCATTTTTAAAACAAACAATTTGGATAAATTTGTGCAAGGGGCCTTGTTAGGCCCCTAAAGATGGTACAAGGGTAACTAAAACTTCAAAATTTAGCGAAATTTGTTACTTTTCAACAACCCAGATATTACGGAAATAAACGGGGTTACCATGGTTTTGAAGCTGGAAGGAGCCTGGTTCCTTGGTTTCCGGCTTACCACCCCCAGTAGGTCCTTTTAGTTTTATGTTTTCATGAATCTTGATGCCGTTATGAAAGACCGTTGCCTCGGCATCACTGATTTTTTTGTCATTTTCATCATACTTTGCGGCTTTGAAATCAACATCATAGGTTTGCCAAACAAGGGGAGGCAAGCATGCATTCACGCTGGGTGTGTATTGGGTGTATACCCCGCCACACTCATTGTTTTTCCCATCCAGACCAAAGCTGTCAAGGATTTGAATTTCGTATCGGTCTTGCAAATATAACCCACTGTTACCACGGCCTTGGCCGGATGCTTTCGGCATGAAAGGCAGACGAAATTCCAGATGAAGATGAAAATCCTTGAATTTCTTTTTGCTGGAAACCCCGTTGTTCAAAAGCTCATTTTCCACCAATTTTCCATTGTTCCATTCCCCGGCATTTTTGCCGTCAAATAACACTATGCAATTGGAAGGTGGACTCTTTCCAAGTGTGGGACTTTTTCTTTCGACTTTGTTCAGGGTGTGGGATTTTTTTTCTTTGTTGATGATCGTCAGTTTTTCTTTTTCAATGTATCCGGAGTAATCTTTCCCCTGCACATTAGTTTTGCCATTTTCGGTTAATGCGGTCAAAAGAATCGGTTTCTCATCCTTGAGGAAGCCCTCTTGTCCAGGAAGTCCTCCAGCCATTAATTTGATGACAAATTTACCATCCCCTTTGGAAATAACCTGCGCTCCAAATGTTTTGATTTTTGAATCATGGGTTAATTCACCAAGGTATTCACCCTGTAATTGGAAGTCTGTTCCAGCTATTGATGGGTCTGTAATACCGGATTGATCGGCACCATGAATAGAAAAGATGGTGAAAAGAACTAAGAATGCACTATTGAGCAAAATGGTCCAAATCTTCATGTTATAATCTCCTTTGCCATTCTTATAACACACTCAATCTTGAAGGTAAATGATGAATGACATTCACTGAAGATCGGCTCTTAAAACTTTTTTAATTTGTTGGAATCGTTGTATATTGGTTGAAATTGCTTCTAATGGAAGAATCCTAAATGGGGTAGAAAATGTTGAATTCACTGGATGCGAGTTGGAAACATTGGATAAAGGAAAACCTTGGCAATGGTGTTCCCAAAATTGAAATCGCCAAAATACTTGTTCAAAATCACTTTAAACCCGAGGAAATAAAGTTCCAACTGGATTTGGATGAATTATTTCCCTCAAATCCTGTGAAAATCTCACCAGAAAAACTCGACAATACCCCAGGGTTTCAAAGGCTTCATCAAAGCTTCCCGATTTATTCCGTGGATTCATTTGTGGACCCTGACCTAAGCCATGTTGCATGCGAATTAATTCGAAAAACGGCTAACCCCTCCACGATTGGTTCGGATCGGGATACCGCTTACGATTCCACCAGGACAAGTCAAACCGCTTATTTCCTAAACCAAGGAGTAAATTTCGGCCCCATACATACCATTGAAGAAAAAATTCACGAACTTTTGGGAATGGAATTGCGATTTGCGGAACCCATTCAGGGGCAGTGGTACAAACCAGGGCAGGAGTTCAAGCGACATTTTGATTCCTTCACCCCGGATAAGGAAACGGTACTGTATTATGGCAATCGTCCATGGACTGCCATGATCTATTTGAACAACGTGGAAAAAGGTGGCCATACTTCTTTTCCTGAAATCAATGTTTCCGTCAAACCCAAGCAAGGAACCTTGTTGGTCTGGCAGAACACCCAAAACTCGGTGATTATCCCGGAATCCTCCCATGTGGGAGAACCTGTTGAGGAGGGGGAAAAATTTATTCTCACCAAATGGTTTCGCGAGAAAGAGTGGCCGTTTATTTTGCCAAGGTGAATTAACTAGCCAGGTGTAATATGAATCAGTCTAGAAGAAATGTTATCAAAAACTCTGTCGCCGGTGCCGCTGCATTGGCGATTTCCCAAAAGGTTCATCCCAAAGATGCTGCTACTGATTTAGATCGATTGGACGCCATGGTAAAGGGCAGCCAGGTGATTCAGAAAGCACGGGCTGTCGGATTGGACCTGTTAAAGCCTACCGCAAGAGAGCTTCAGCACGGGCTTGGTCTTCACAAGGAATCTTTAGTGTTTGACGGGTATGCCTTTGCGCCACGAGCATCCATGGACAATAACGCCATGGCAAAATTGATGGATGAAGGCGGATCGGATGTTGAACTACAGGATCTTTCAGAAGATATGGGCATGACCCGCGCCGCCTATGATACCGGCGAAAGGGACGAACTTCAAATGGCCTTTTACGCGTCCGGGGTGACCTGCATTTACCAGAACTCGGGCGAGGAATGCCAGCACCCTTTGCGCCTTATGAAAAGGCTGGCGCGCTTTACTTTTCTTACGGATATGCTCAAGCCGATTCTTTCCAAGGCCTGCAAGCCTGCGGAAATCGAAGAGGCAAAAAAAACTGGCAGGAATTGCCTTTACTTCACAGGTAACGGGGTACCATTGCCCCAGGACTGGAACACGGTTGAGGAAGAACTGCGCTACATTCGAATATTCTTCCAGCTTGGCATCCGGATGATGCATGTCACCTATCAGAGACGAAACATGCTTGGAGATGGTTGCGCCGAGCTTGCCAACGGTGGTTTAAGCGATTTTGGAAAGCTTGCCGTGGCTGAAATGAACCGGCAGGGAGTTCTAGTGGATGTGGCCCATTCCGGATGGAAAACAAGCTTCGATGCTGCAAAAGCCAGTTCCAAGCCAGTGGTGGCCAGTCACACTACGGCCACCAAAATTCAGAATCATATTCGCAGCAAGCCTGATGACGTATTGAAGGCCCTTGCGGATTCCGGTGGTTATGCCGGTATTTGTTGCATCACCCAGTTCCTTGGTGGCAAAGCGGATATCAATTCTTTTCTTGATCATATCGATTATGTTGCCAAGAAGATCGGGGTTGATCATGTTTCCATAGGGACTGACATTGCCTACTCTTCTAGAAAAATCAACGCTGAAGTCAGGAAATTGCCACCTCGTCGGAAAAGTAGAAACCGGTTTGCATCCCTTTGGCCCAGGGAAACAGTTACAACGACTGAGCAGGCCAGGGAGAGTCTTGCATGGACCAACTGGCCGCTATTTACGGTTGGTCTGGTTCAGCGCGGTTACAAAGACGAAGACATCAAAAAAATCATTGGTGGCAACGTGATGAGGGTGGCCAGGGAAGTTTTTCCGGCGTTGCCACAAGTCTAAAGGAAAGGTTTTCTTATCAGGATTACAAGGCGTCCCTATACTAGATACTCTTGGACGATTCCAGGAGTTTTTTTGGCTAGTGGTTCTCTTGAAAAGTTATCTTTAATGGTGGTTCCAACCCTTATGTTTTAACTGGTTGGCTAAGAGACCCGATAAACATTCTGGCATGAATGATCATGGATTGTTTTCCATATGGAATTCAACTAGGATTCGTAAGGGGATATTTAAGAAAACTTCGTTTCCATGAAATTGCGATGATGCGAAGGTGAAAATTGGTTTTTGAATGGATTAATAGTGAACTTTTAGAGCCGTGGGTAACATTTGAGACGGCGCGTTCTGGCGGGCCTGGCGGCCAAAATGTCAACAAGGTTGAAACCAAGGTTCGCGGATCATTGGATCTGGTAGGCTGCACCTGTTTCAGCAGCTTGCAAAAAGAACTTATGAAGAAGAACAACGTTTTTCAAAAAAGACTGGATTCCCGCGGTAACCTTGTAGTTACAAGTCAAAAGCATCGCACGCAATTGCAAAACCGGATGGAAGTTTTGAAAAAAATGTGTCAACTGTTGGCGGCCGCTTTGACAATTGAGCCTGTAAGGAAGACAACCAAGGTTCCGTTTTTCCAAAAAGTCAAAAGATTAAAGTCTAAAAAACAGCATTCCCAGAAAAAGTTCCTCCGGGGTGGCAAAAACATCTTCAACGAGGATGGCTGAAACAACCTTGGTTACGCAAGGATTTCCTTGACGACCCTGGAAGGTTCGACGCCTGTAAGTTTGAAATCCAGACCTTGATGTTTAAAGGTCAATCTTTCGTGGTTGATTCCCATCAGGTGAAGAATCGTGGCATTTAAATCAAAAATGCTAACCGGGTCTTTCACGATGTTGTAGCAATATTCATCGGTTTCACCATGGGTGTACCCCTTGCGAATGCCCGCTCCGGCAAGGAGGATGGAATAGCATTTGGGGTGATGGTCGCGCCCGTAATTGTTGTCTGTAAGGCCGCCTTGCGAGTATATGGTTCTGCCGAATTCCCCGCCCCACACAATCAGGGTGTCGTCGAGAAGTCCTCTTTGTTTTAAATCCAGCAGCAAGGCGGAGGTTGCTTTGTCAGTATCCCTGCATTGGCCTCGGATGGCGTTCGGCAGACCGCCATGATGATCCCAGCCCATGTGAAATAACTGGATGAACCTCACATCCCTTTCCGCCAATCTTCTGGCGAGCAGGCAATTGGCGGCGTAGCTTCCTGGCCTGCTTACATCTTGGCCATACATTTCAAGAGTCGCCTTGGATTCCTTGGAAAAATCCAGAAGGTCTGGAACACTCGTTTGCATACGGAATGCCAGTTCGTATTGGCTTATACGCGTTTGGATTTCAGGGTCACCTATGTCTGCAAAATGTTTCTGGTTGAGAGCTGCAATTCGTTCCAGTGTATCCTTCCGTAAATCCTGACTCATGCCCGAAGGATTGGAAAGGTATAAAACCGCATCACCTTTGTTGCGGAATTTAATGCCCTGATGCCTGGAAGGCAGGAATCCGGCACTCCACAAGCGGTCATACAGGGGCTGATCATCAGGTCTTCCACTTCCGAAAGAGGTCAAAACCACGTAGGCGGGAAGATCTTTGTTTTCGGTTCCAAGCCCGTAACTTATCCAGGAACCAATACTTGGCCTTCCAGGCAGTTGTGAGCCGGTTTGTGCAAAAGTGATGGCAGGATCATGGTTGATGGCTTCGGTGTGCATGGTTCGGATCATGCAAAAATCGTCTGCTAATTTGGACATGTTTGGCAGCAATTCACTCATCCACATTCCTGATTTTCCATGCTGCTGGAATTCAAATATGGAGGGAGCCACAGGGAATTTTGCCTGCCCGGATGTCATGGTGGTGAGCCGCTGTCCCTTGCGGATGGAATCTGGAAGGTTTTCCCCGAACCTGGCCTTCATGGTCGGTTTTGGGTCAAAAAGATCTATTTGAGAAGGAGCGCCCGATTGGAATAGATAAATGATTCGCTTGGCCTTGGGTGAGTAATTGGGGGAATTCAGGTTACTGGCTTTGGCGACAAAAGGAAGTGCAAGGCTGCCAAGTGCGGCCGCACCCTTGCCTAGGAAAATTCTCCTGTTTAGCAGGTCCTGGATTTGGTTTAAAGGGGTGGTTTTCATGGTGATGTCATTCCCTGGTGACTACTTCATCCAGATTGAGAAGTATGTTTGCGGTTACCGTGTAGGCTGCGAGTGTTTTTGGGTCTAACTGGGTATTGACGGACTTGTAATCCCCCACGGAAAGAAGCTGGATCGCGGAATCTGGTGATAGTTCAAACCGTTTGATGTCCTTTTTAAGTCCCTCTAAAAGCAAATTGATTTCCTGGTCAGAGCCTTTTCGTCCCCTGGCCAGTAACAATCCATGGTTGATTCGTTCGTAATCATTTTTGCCACCTTCCTGCAACATGCGTTCACCTAGTTTTCTGGCTGCTTCCACATAGGTGACCTCGTTTAAAAGAGCAAGGGCCTGAAGGGGCGTGTTTGTGCGGGATCTGGTGATGGAGCATATCTCGCGGTTAGGGGAATCAAAGATGAGCATGGAAGGTGGTGCCGCAGTCCTTTTCCAGATGGTGTACATGGACCGCCTATAAAGGTTTTCGCCGGTTTCCCGCTTGTAGTTTCTAAGGTCGCCATAACGGCTTGTCTCATCCCACACCCCATCAGGCATGTATGGACGAACCGAAGGGCCACCGATTTTTGAGGAAAGCAGGCCGCTAATGGCCAGGGCCTGGTCCCGTATTAACTCGCTTTGCAGTCGAAACCGTGGGCCACGCGCAAGAAGTTTGTTTTCCGGATCCATTTCCATGAGTTGTGGAGTGACTTTGCTAGACTGCCGGTAGGTGGAACTCATAACCACAAGTTTTTGCAAGGCCTTCATATCCCAGTTCTTTCGAATAAATTCCGTGGCAAGCCAGTCCAATAGTTCACGATGGATAGGGTATTCCGACTGAGATCCAAGATTGTCGGTAGTTTTCACGATCCCTGTGCCAAAAAACTTTTCCCAGGAACGATTGACCCAAACCCTGGCGGTCAAAGGATTATTTGGACTTACAATCCAATTGGCAAAACCAAGCCGATTCTTTTCAAATTTCATCTCGACATTCTGGAAAACCCTTGGGAATTCCGCGGTAACCTTCTCGCCTTTCTGGTCATATTGACCCCGAATAAGGATGAATGCATCCCTTGGTTGTCCTTCCTGCATTACCATGACAGTGGGAATTTTGGCCTCCAGAGAAGCAATTTCCTTTTTGAGGGATTCCATCTTGTTTTCAAATTGCTTTAGGGGGGAATCGGAAGAAGCTTTAAAGTAAGCAATGAGTGAGTCTTTCTGTTTTTGCGTTCTTTTAGAGTCTATAACAGAAAGAGCCTCAAGGATGTCTGTTGGTACACCGTTGCCTTGAAGTTTAAGCTGTTCCGGCGGGCGACTGGAGAATGAAAGCCGGAACCTGCCAATATTATGCTGGTTCAAAGACTGTTGTACTAAGCGGATTTTAAGGGTGCTTCCGCTGGGGATGGGCGTTCTGGTTGCCGCTATGAACATGGCCTTGCGATTTTCTTTTCTAGTTGGGCCGTCCACTGCCCAACCCTTTGAGATATCCTGGCCCAAAGTGTTGGAAATATTCCAGCCTTGCTGGGAATAATCAGCTTCTGCCCTGGAAAAGTTTACGGGCATGGGTGCTTTGCCGGGCGTAACGATTTCAGCTTCCACCTTCGAAAGCACAAAATTACTGTTGGAAAACCTGCCTGCACCCTTGCCCGGCAGGGATGGGTCAACAAGACATTCAAGCTTGATTCCTGAAATATGCCCTTCGTGAACGGGAGCCTCAATTTCATAAATCTCGTGAGGTGGGTTTTTCCCTGATGCCAGGTAGGAACCGTCATTTTGGGCAATCAGGGTGGATCCATGCTTTGCTAAAACCTTGGATGGATTGAGGGTAACCCAGGCTGGGGCATTGTTTGCCAATTCTTTTTTGAATTTTTCCTCCCATTTGGCCACCAGCGGGCCCAAGTCTTTCTCAGCAGATTCTTTTTGTTTTTTAAGTTCCGAGATTTCCTTCCCCAGAGAATCAAGCCTGTGCTGTTGCTCCGCAGTTGGGATATTAATCACTGGGTCACTGTTTCCCCCATTGCGATTTGAGGAAAGAGTGCCTGATTCCTTGATGTTGTTGAAAAAGGCAAAAAGTTGGTAAAAATCTTTCTGCGATAATGGATCATATTTGTGATCATGGCATCGTGCGCAGCCTAACGTAAGCCCCAGCCAAGTTAGGCCCGTGGTTTCGACGCGATCAATCACGGTTTCAATGCGCCATTCTTCGGCAATCAAGCCCCCTTCCCCGTTCAATCGGTGGTTGCGATTGAAGCCTGTTGCAATAATCTGGGATGGGTTTGAACTTGGATTTGGCAGCAGGTCGCCTGCGATTTGCTGGATGGAAAATTGATCAAATGGCATATTCCGGTTGAAAGCTTCAATGACCCAATCGCGCCATGGCCACATCGAGCGGGAACTATCAGTCTGGAAACCATTGGAGTCGGCGTACCGCGCATAATCAAGCCATTGCATGGCCATGCGTTCTCCATAATGGCTTGAATTTAAAAGCCTATCCACCACCCTTTCGTAGGCATTTGCACTTTTGTCAGCAAGAAAATCCTCGATTTCCCTTGGGGTGGGAGGCAGTCCTGTCAGATCGAGTGTTACTCTGCGAAGCAAAACTTCTCGCGATGCTTCCGAGGACGGACTTAAATTCCTTTTTTCAAGTTCATGGACGATGAAATTGTCGATCGGGTTTTTAATGAAGGATTGGTCTTTAACCTTGGGAACTGGAGGTTGAGAGGGAGTTATAAAAGCCCAGTGTTCCGACCATTTCGCGCCCTGAAGAATCCATGATTTGAAGGAATTGATTTGATCTTTGGTGAGGGCCTTTCCTGATTTTGCAGGTGGCATCAGTTCACCGGCTTCGTGCGTGATCAGGCGAACGTATAATTCGCTTTCCTCTGGCTGTTTAGGTGCCACGAGGCTTTTGCCGTTCTTTGAGCGGCGTTTCAAGAAATCATTATTGTCCAACCGCAGCTTGGCTTTTCTGTTTGCCTCATCGGGGCCGTGGCATTGGAAGCAGTTTTCAGATAGGATAGGCCTTATATCCTTGTTGAAATCTGGAGCCCTTAAGAGTTCCTGCGCTGGGGAATTAAGCACCATAAATAAGAAGACTGCTATGGTCGTGATGTATGTTTTTTGCATGAAATTAGTCCAATGGTCGAGGCTAATTGAGTTTTTCAGTTTCGTTGACAGATGAAAATCTGTCAATAGGTTGAGGGTGGGTTTGCAGGGGTTTTGATTCAGCAGATTAATTTATGGATTACCTCTCCCTCAACATTGGTAAGCCTTCTTTGGACCCCATTGTGTTCAAAGGTCAGCCGTTCATGATCAAGCCCAAGTAAGTGCAAGATTGTGGCATTGAAGTCATAGAGGGGGTGAATATCTTGCACCGCTTTCTGTCCTAATTCATCCGTCACACCATGGCTTATGCCTGCCTTAACTCCTGCACCAGCCAGCCAGCAGGTAAAACCATCCGGATTATGGTCCCTGCCTTTGGCACCTTTCTGGAACATCGGCATTCTGCCAAACTCGGTGCACCACACCACCAGGGTATCCTCCAGCAATCCGCGTTGACGAAGGTCGCGAATCAAACCTGCAACAGGTTGATCCATAATCGCGGCGTGTTTGTCGTATTGCTCCTTTAGTTTGCTGTGGCCATCCCAGTTTAATTCACCACCACTTGCATACGCTCCGTTAAACAATTGAACGAACCTCACGCCTTTTTCAAGTAATCTTCGAGCCAGGATGCAATTTTTCGCAAAACCGGCCTTGGTTGGGTTTTGGGTGTCATCAGCTCCATAAAGTTTAAGGATGTGTGGGGGTTCGGAGGACAGATCACTTAGTTCGGGAACCTCAAGCTGCATTCTGGCTGCAAGTTCATAACTGGAAATCCTTGCTGCAAGCTTTTGGTCGGCAGGGTTGAGTTCCAAATGACGATGATTCATTTTTGCCAGCAAATTTCTTGCGGATTGATCCGCCTCGGGGGAAGTGCCCTTGGGGGGATTCAAATGGCGGATCGGGTCCTTCACGCTGAATGGCGTGCCCTGAAACTCTGCTCTAAGGAATCCGGGACCCCAGTTGTTGGAACCTGCCTGAGGAACCCCGCGCGGGTCGGGAATCGCCACAAACGCTGGAAGATTTTGGTTTTCGGTTCCCAGGGCATAGGTTACCCAAGATCCAATGCTGGGGAAACCATCCTGAATGAAGCCGGAGGAAAGAAAATTTTCAGCAGGCCCGTGGGTGTTAGTCTTACTGGTCAGCGAATGAACGAACGCAAACTCGTCCGTTAATTCAGCCAAATGTGGTATCAGGTCGGAAACCCATTTTCCTGTGTTTCCCCTTGGTCGGAAATTGTACTGAGGTCTTGCCAGGTTCCCCGCAGGGCCCTGAAAGGTGACGGATGGTCCACCCTGAAGAGGTTTGTCATCATGCTTGATCAGGGCGGGTTTGTAATCCCAGGTTTCCAACTGGCTAACCGCGCCCGCACAAAACACCACCACGACGCGCTTGGCTTTGGCGGGAAAGTGGGTATTCCTCGGCGCGAATGGCTTTGATGGATCCACATAAACCGAATTTGCCAATAAACCCTGTTGGGAAAGAAGATGAGCAAATGCGATCGCGCCAAGTCCGGTGGCGGATTGGGAAAGGAAATTTCTTCGATCCAGCAGGTTCCAGCCATCGATGCGGGATTTCATTTGCACGCCCTAGGGAATAAACAAGAACTCGTTGCTGTTGAATAATACCTTGCAAAGTGTTGCCAGCCCGAACTTTTGCACCACGGGTAAACAATCGGATATTTCACTGGGTGACGCCTCTCTGGATAACGCCATTAGGAACGCCTTTTGAATTTGCTTTTGGGCATCATTAGCTATTTCTTTGGTAATCCTTTGGGCGAATGCTTCCGACTCATCAAGGGTAAACTGGCTGTTTAACAGGCCAAGGGCTTGAAGGGGTGTTGTGGAATCCCTTCTCCTTGCGGTGCTTTGCCCGTTGTCGGGGCAATCCAGGGAACCAAAAACCCCGTCGCGCTCCCGACGAACACGGTGGGCATAAATCATCCTCCTGCGTCCATTTTCAAGGAAGGTCTCCTTGGGATTAAAACCGGTTAACCCACCTCTTTTATCAAACAAATCAAAACCTTTTCCGCCGGTTTGAAGATTCAGCCTGCCACTGACCGCAAGCATGGAATCCCTGGCGCATTCGGCCTCGATCCTGCGGGATGGATATCTCCACAATAGCCTTGTATCCGCGTCTTTTGCCTGCGCTTCCGTTTTAATCTCATGGGATTGACCATAGGTTTCACTCAAGACAATCAACCTGTGCATATGCTTGATGGACCATCCACTTCTCACAAATTCGCCGGCCAGCCAGTCGAGAAGTTCCGGGTGCGAGGGCTTGGTACCGGAATTTCCAAAATCGCTGGAAGTTTCCACCAGCCCAGTTCCAAAATGCCCCTGCCAGATTCGGTTGACCATCACCCTTGCGGTTAAAGGATTGGTCGGGCTGGCAATGAAGTCCGCGAGTTTCTTTCGCCGTTCTTGCTCGGGGGTTTCCAAAGCGAGTTTGAAATCCCCAAGGACCTGGGGAAAAGTCGGGCTAACCTCCTCCTTGGGTTGTTCTGGGTCTCCACGGTATAGCAGTTTGATCAAATCTGGCTTTCGAAATACACCTGCGAAGGCGAGCGATGAGGATTCCTCATCCTTCAGCGTGGATTCTAGCTGCTTCTTTTCCTCCAGAAGTTTTTGGGCTTCCTTGGATTCAGAATCACTTAGCCCTGCAGAGGAAAACTCCGCGATTTTTTTTACCTTGGGATCATAAGGAAGTCTGTCTGATGCATCGGAAGCTTTTAGCCAGGCCTTGTTATCGACGGATGTTTCAATGAGGTATTCCAGGGCAAGCCTGTCTGAGAACTTTCCCTGTCTATCCCTGCCCCAGGACACCCTTTCAATGACGCATTCTTGTGGGAACTCCAGTACGATCCAGCCTTTGCCAGTTTCGTTGGACATCCAACTTCTTGAATTGCCATATTCGCCATCATGGATGAATCGTAACTCATGACGATTTTGCGAGGTATTATTTCCCGAGGAATGTACTTTGGTTCCGCTTGCAGCCAGAGCGACATTTTTTCCGTTGGTGTCAAAAACTTCCAGTTCATCGATGCAAGGTTCCAGATTATTGGTTTTCAAGATGGTGAATCGAAGTTGTTTGGCCTTGGTAGGTTTGAAGCGATCGGTGTTTTGCCTGGGATTTATCATGGGGCGTTTGGCGCCGGAATATGCCAGTGGAGTAAGGCGCGCAAGCTTGCCGTCTATGGCTGATAATTTGTCCTTGGTAATGGCGGCCTGTTTTTTGGAGGCTAGTGCTTCGGGGGTATTGATGGGTCTATCCCCATACTCCACCCCGGCAACAAATGCCTGCATCGAGTAATATTCCTTTTGGGAAATGGGGTCGAACTTGTGATCATGACAGCGGGCGCAACCAATGCTTAAACCGAGGAAGGTTTGGCCCAGGTTGATCACTATTTCATCCAAGGCGTCCTGCCTTGCCAGCCTTTTAGATGGTTCATCGGCACCTATCTGCCCCGGCAAAAGCACGGAAGATGTCACCAGGAAACCCGTGGCCGCATCTTTCCCAAATGCGTCCCCTGCAATTTGTTCCTGAATAAATCGGTTATAGGGTGTGTCCTTGTTAAATGCATCTATCACATAATCACGGTAAGGCCAGGCGTTTGGTCTTTCGGTGTTGACTTCAAAGCCATGGGTGTCGGCGTAGCGAACCACGTCAAGCCAGTGTTGGGCCCATCTTTCCCCGTAGCGGGGCGAACCTAGAAGGCTTTCGACCATCCTTTGGCGGGCATTTGAACTGGTATCTTTATTGAATATGGCCACTTGCTCCGGTGAGGGGGGTAACCCTGTTAGATCAAGGCAAACCCTGCGAAGCCAGGATGTTTTGTCGGCAGAATGCGAAGGTTTGATGTTTTCTTTTTCGAGGCGATCGAGGATGAATTTATCGATTGGATTTTTATTCCATTTTGGGTCGGAAACCTTGGGGGGGGCCTGTTTTTGAACGGGTTGAAACGCCCAGTGGCTTTTGGAATCCTTAAGCCGGGCAAGGTCGATGCCCTCGGGCCAGATGGCGCCATTTTGCACCCATTTGGAAAGGGTGGTGATCTCATTTTCCGTTAAACGGTTTCCTTTGGGTGGCATGGTTAGTTCTTTTTCCACGCCTTTCACCATGCGAATCAGAGGGCTTTCCAGGGGCTTGCCCGGAACAATCACCGGCGAATGATTGTCTCCACCCTTGATGGCGATGGATTTAATATCCAGCCTGTAACCCGACTTCTGTTTTTCAGGACCATGGCAAGAGTAACAGTGTTTTTGAAAAATTGGTCGAACTTCCCGAACAAAATCAACTCCCTGGGCAACTGTGATTGCAGGGGAGTAGATGCTTGCAAGAAGTACGGTTATGCACAGGCGGGAATTCATAGGAATGCTCTTGGTTCAACTATGAATTGTAGATTCCCCAAATCCTATTGCAAATAGGAATCGGCTTAAAGTCAGGATTCTCTTCAGCTAGTTACAACGATGTTATGGGCTAATTTTAAAGGAGTAGGCAACCGCCTTGTTTTTTCTTTCAGAGGTTTCGCTTTGTGACAGGACGGAACGCACATAATCGATTTTTGCCATTTCCGCGGATACGGAGACCCTTATATGGCCAGCAGGTGAGAGGAAATCGCCCCGCACATAACCGTATTCATCCACATTTTTCAAACGTTCCGAACCGGGATGCCCCGGTTGGGGTACCATCAGGTAGACCACATTGTCCAGGTCCTGCTTGGCAAAAAAATGATCATGGCCATGGAATACCACCGAAACTTTGTGCTTCACAAATAGGGAATGGATGGGCATGGACCAACCCGGTCGCCTGGCCTTGAATTCGTCCTGGCCTTCCTTGTTTTTTCCACCCCATTCGTAAAGCACCGCGGCTTCACTTCCACCCCGGGCTGATTCATCCAGTCCGCCCACCAAATGGTGGATGAACACGAACTTGTATTTTGCCTTGGAGCTTGCAAGGGTTTTTTCCAACCATTTGAATTGCGTTTCACCCAGGGTCCTTGACCAATTGCCTTCGCTATTTTTCCCACGGTTTCTCTTGGTGTTCCAGAATGGGTCGAGTGCTATAAATTGGGCGTCCCCCCACTCAAAGGCGTAATAGTTTTCAAGTTTGCCGATGGGTTTTAATTCTTCTTTGTTGCCAGTGTAAAACCCGTCCGGATAGGGGTTGGGAAAATATTTTTTCCTGTTCAGACATGACCAAACCGGCATGGAATCGGCTTTTCCATCATAACGATCCAGCCTTTCCCCATCATGGTTTCCTAAAACCAAAAATAAAGGCGATGAATGCGACATTTGCCCTAGATAATATCTTTGGGCCAGGTACTGGGGAAGCGAATCTTTAAAGTTGGGGTATTTATCCGTCATGAAGGTGTCGCCGATGTCCACATGGAAGTCCGGGTTGTCCTCAAGGGCGTTGGCTAGTGTTTTTTCATAGACGGCGGGTCTTGTCCCTTGGTCCAAGTGGGAATCAGACTGGACCGTGAAGTTAAAAGCGCTTCCCGGTTTCCTCTGGGTGTGAAAATGACATATTTTTCCCGGGACTGGTTCGGTGTCCTTTGGTTTCTTCGTGTAAAGTTGGTAGTGATATTGGGTGTCGTGGTTCAGGTTTTTTAACACGAATTCAAATGGCTTGTCGGGGACGA
>JBEGQX010000352.1:0-27296 GCA_041180805.1 Planctomycetota bacterium | reverse complement strand
TCGAGCAAAGGTATACAACATGAATTCCCTAAAGCAAAGCCTTGCGAAGTTCCTGAAGAGCGAAGATGGTCCCACCGCTGTCGAATACGCAGTCATGGTGGCGCTGATTATCGTGGTCGCCATCGGGGCTGTGCAGTTGCTAGGCCAGAAAACCAGTGAGACATTTAATAATGTCGGGACCGAGTTAGGAAAAACTTCTGCCAGTTAACACGTTTAAATTTCATACCCCGGAAAATGAGGGGTATATTTTTCAAACAATTATGTTATTAAATGTCTTTAATGTGTTAATTTAAAATTGTTCTGTTGGCTTCCAGATGGGCTTGGGGAAATACGACGGCAGATAATGAATTTGGCAACTATATTCTTGCGATCAGGATAAGTCGCCAAATTGCCATGGAAGACAGATTCGGGTTCAGCAGCATGTTCTTGAGCGTTTCATCTGCATGCTTTTCGAATTACTGTTTGAAAGCAGGGGGTGCGTTATGAACGATCTGAAAAAGAAAATTGTGGCTTTTCTGAAGAGCGAAGATGGCCCAACCGCGGTCGAATATGCGGTCATGGTGGCACTGATTATCGTGGTCGCCATCGGGGCAGTCACTCTGCTTGGCCAAAAAACCAGCCAAACCTTTAACAATGTCGCAACGACTATTGGTGCTGGTTCCTAGTTGGTTTTTCTGGGGCGTGATGGTTGAAGCAACTATCACGCCCTTTTTATTTTCAGCAGCCTTTCCGTGCTAATGCCCAGCAAATCTTCCATAGAATTTCCTAATACACAGGTACCATGTATTTAAAAGAGATTGTGTCATGCAAATTTCCATCCACGCCTGGCCCATCATTTTCCTATCCCTGGCGATGATTGTCGCCGCGGTGATTGACGGTTGGATGCTAAAAGTTCCCAACAAGCTTACATTTCCACTCATCTTCATGGGCTGGGCCTTGGGAATTTTAAATTCATTTCACCTGGTTTCTGATTCCGGGGTTGGCACCATTGGCGGCAGCCTGCTGGCAACCGTGATTGGATTTGCCTTGATATTTCCGGTTTACGCCATTGGTGGGATGGGTGCCGGCGATGTAAAAATGCAAATGGGCTTTGGTGCTTGGGTCGGTGCCTACTACCCGTTTGTGGATGCCCAGTGGATTGTGCTGTATTCCTTCCTGGCAGCGGCAGTCCTTGGTGGTGTGATTGCCTTTTTCATGATTCTTGCCCGAGGCCAGATCAAGCAGAACCTGCAGAATACCAAAGATATTTTGGGGGATCTTGCAGGCAAAAGCGTTGCCCAATCCGCGGACAATGCAGCGGCACGCAAACCAAGAATGCACCTGTTGCCTTACGGGGTTCCCTTGTGCATAGGTTTTTTGGGATACCTGGCATATTATCATTTAGTACTTAGGAACCCTCTACCAGGTACGGATATTCTGCTAATCCAATGACGAATTATTTTTATTTTTCGAATTTTGAGTTAAGATTGAATATGTGATGGCCAAAGAATGGCCATTGATCCCATCGCAAGAAGCATAACCGAAAGCTATCTGGGTCACCTTTCTTTCCCAGTCTAGCTATTTTAAACCGGATAATTAGCAATTACGGAATAACCGGTAAAGTTTAACAGGCTTTCCAACCGATGCTATGCATGTGGGATGTTCCGCTTTTGTGGTTCCCCGTGCAAATTGTGCGGAAAGATACCAAAGGTGGGCTTATGAATCCCAGAATGTTGGTCGGAGTTTTGGCGGTTTTTTGCGGGTTGGCTGCTGCGTACCTGACCCTGAACATGAACCGTAATAAAAACAAAGGGCCTGAAATGGTTGAGGTGCTTTGGAGTAAGACGAAAGTTCCCCTTCGGGAAAAAATTTCCGATCCGGAGAAGTATTTTGCCTTGAAGCAAGTGCCCAAAGGCTCGCAACCACCCAAAGCCCTGCTTGCCTTCGAACAAATCAAGGACAAACGCCTGAACAAATCCATATCCGAGGAAAACTATGTAACCTTGGATGATATTCTGGCTGCCAACCAGCAATTCTTGGAACCTGAGAAGGGCAAGCGCCTGTTCGGCCTTACGGTGAATGCGGAATCCCTGGCGGGTGGTTTTATTCGTCCGGGATCTTATGTGGATCTGATTGGCATGAAGCGCCTTCCCAATGGCAATTCCGAAGCCCAAACTTTCATGCAAAACATTCGCGTACTTGCGGTGGGTGACAAATCCACCCTTCAGAGTGATGACAAGCACTCCCTGGTGGAAAACACCGTTACCTTGGAAGTAACACCTGAACAATCCCAGATACTCACCATTTGGAAGACTTCCGGCGAAATTAAACTGAGCGCCCGTGCCATTGGCGACAACGAGGAAGTGAACACCAAAACGGTGAAGCTGAACCCGGATGAGATCAAGGCGGTGGTTCCAATTCCCGAGGTTGGCAAAAAGGAACCTGAGGTTGTCAAACCCAAGGCCACCGTACTCCAAAAACAAACCCACACCTTGGTAATCCTTGATGTCAAAGACCCAAAGGGTGGTTCCTCTTCCGCGGAAACTGTGGAATTTTACCAGGATGAAAAAGGCAAATGGCATACCCGTTTCCGGCAGGACCGTGGCAGACCCACGGCAAGCGTGGACGCAGAAACCTCTGCGCCCGCCACAGAGGAAGTACTAAAGAATAACTCAACCCCTGGGGATCAGAAGGATAACTAGGGGCCAAAACACCAAGGCGAAGGAAATCGCCGGACTTTTTAGGAACGCAAGGATGCGAACACAACATTTCTTCCAAGCTGCTCGATGGATGGCGCTGGCATGCCTTACAGTCATGCTGGTTTCCACCATGACACTGGCATTCCAGAAAGTTTTGCAGCCGGATTATTCCATCCCGGTGGATTTCACCATCAAGATTCAGGCGAAAAACAAAAAACCGATCAAAACGGCCAGAACTTTTGATAACACAGTCGTTCAGATTCGCGATGTGATTGATGACCCCACCTCCATCTTTCTGAAGGGTATCGGGGAAGGCACCGCCCTGGTGGAATTGGTCAGTGTGGATCCGGATGCTCCAGTGGAACAACTATCCATTTATGTTTTGCGCCAACAATCCCCGGTGACCAATGTCAAGAATCTGCAAATATCCACCCTGGATTTGGATAACCTCAAAAAGCTGATCACCAATGCGTTTCCAAAAAACAAACTTGAAATAACGCCGATCACCACCGACTCGATTTATATTCAGGGGGAAGTAAGCAGTCCGGATGAGATGTCCGTCATTCTGAGATTTGCCAGCAAAATAGTGGATCCCAAGTACATGGAAAAAGGTGCCGCCGGCGAAGGTCCAGTTTATGATTTGGAAATCAATGGAAAAAAGGTGGTTACTGTATCAGCCAAGGTAATCAATGGCATAAAGTTTTCCGCAAGTGCTGATACCCCCGAACAACAACCATCCCCGCCTGCTCCAGCATTTAATCTGCAAAGCTTAAACGACCTGATTCGCAAGGTTTCCCCGGATTCCAAAATAGAGGTCATTCCAGCAAATCGCAATTCGGTGGTGGTATCTGGTTTTGTGAGCAAGGCCGAGGATGTGAATACCATCATCAATTTAGTTACCAATGTAGTGGACCCAACTTTCTTCAATAACCAAGGTAATATGAACCCTGCGCCAGGTATTTCCGGCGTTGGCCAGCCGCAAATAAACCAAGCCAGCGTTCAAAACACCCAAACCGTTTCACCGAGGATTATTAACGCCATCAGGGTGGCGGGAAGTCAGCAGGTTCAGTTGGATGTAGTGGTGGCCCAAGTTTCGCGCAGTGAATTCCGGCAGCTTGGTTTCAATTTTCTGGCTTCCAGAAATAGCTCGTTTATCGGTAGCACTCTGGGAGGATTAGCCTCGGCACCAAATGCCTTGAATGCGACAAGTGCGAGTGCTACGGGAAGCTCTTTGGCGGCGAATGGTTTGATAAACAGTATAACCAATGCCAATGTTCCATTTGGAGTTATTAATTCTAACTCTGGTTTCTTAGGTTTCCTCCAAGCCCTTAGAACGGAAAATTGTTCCAAACTTTTGGCAGAACCCAAGCTGGTAACCTCAAGTGGCAAGGAAGCAACCTTCCTTGTGGGTGGCAGGCAGGCTGTTCTTAGCGGTGCTTCTGGTGTGAATGGCCCAGGTGCCGCATTTGAAGAAGTTGGAACCGATTTGCGATTCCTTCCCGTGGTAATGGGGAATGGAAAGATTCAACTGGATGTTCAACCCAGGGTTCGCAGTGTGAATAACAGTTTGGGTATCAATACCAGCTTTGGCTTTGTGCCGGGGTTTGATGACAAGCGCGTAAGTGCCACTGTGGAAATGGAAGCAGGCCAGACCTTGGTAATCGGTGGATTAATCCAGAATGAACTACGGGGTGCCACCGTGAAACTGCCTGTGTTGGGCGACTTGCCATTCCTGGGCGTGCTGTTCAGCACCAAAGAATTTACCGAAACCGAACAGGAAGTGGTGGTTCTGGTAACTCCCCATCTGGTGGATCCACAATCTTGCGATCAGGTTAACAAGGTTCTGCCCGGAATGGAAACCCGCTCGCCAGATGACTTCGAGCTGTTTCTGGAAGGTATTCTGGAAGCGCCTCGTGGCCCCCGCAAGGTGGTGCAGAACCGCAGGTACATACCCGCCTTCCGCAATGGCCCGGCGCTGGATGCTGAAAGTGGCGAATCTCGTGTTCCGGGTTACCCTTTGCTTCCTGTAAAGGAAAAGACCTCAACCATGGAACCCAACAGTTTACCCAGCCCAATGATTATCGATTCCAACGAGATACCTGCCAAACCCGTATCTAACTCCGGCAAAGTTAGCACTTTGGAAAAAGTTAACCCTTCGTCAAAGGTTCCTTCAGGAAGCATTCCTAACTTTTTGAATAGCCAGGGAAGGGAAATGCCCATTCAAACTTTGCCGGACCTTAATGGAGTGACTTCAGACAATATTCAACCTTCCAAACCAGCAACTGGATCTAACAAGACCAGCACATTATTTCCGACCAAAAAAACACAATCCGCAGTAAAATAAGCTATGGTTTATCCAAGGGCCCATCTTTAACCAAGGCGCGAAAATGATGCTTCAACCGGGGAATTCTGAACACGCTGGCGAAAATCAACTTCTCAGGTTGGTGATTTTGGATCCCGTGGAACGAAGCCGCGAAACATTGCGCGGCCAGTTTTTGGGCCTACCCTGGATTTGGCTGCAGGCGGAATGCACGAAGTATGATTTCCTGCAGGAAGTGCTGCACAACCAGGAACTTCCCCATATTGTTGTGGTTTCCATTGATGCGGATCTTGAGAAAGCCTGCATGGCCATTTCCCGCCTTAACCAGGAGATGCCGCAGGTGGGTATCCTTGCGGTTAGCATTCGTGATGATGGCCAGGCCATTCTGCGCGCCCTTAGATCTGGCGCCAAGGAATTTCTCACACTGCCTTGCAGGGTTGAAGAACTGACAGAAGTCTTGCGCCGACTGGAACGAATTTCGATTCCCAATAATGGTTCATCAAAAAGCCCAAGCGCCCCGAAGGTCGCGCCTTTAACCATTGCCGTTCTGGGTTCGCGTGGTGGTGTGGGTTGCACAAGCACCTCGGTGAACCTGGCTGCCACCATCGCCGCAGACCCGCATCATAAAGTGGTTTTGGTGGATTTGGATCTTGCGCTAGGCGATGCAGATGTTGCCCTGGACCTTAACGGCGATTACACCATCGGCGATCTGGCGGCCAACATCACCAGACTGGATATGACATTCCTAAGCAGGTCGCTTAGCAAGCATGCTTCGGGGTTGTATTTGCTGCCCCACCCAATCAATGTCGAGGAGGCAACCCAGATCACCGAGGAACACCTGGAAAGAATTCTTTCCCTGCTTCGGGCAAGCCATACGCACGTGGTTCTTGATCTTAGCAAGGGTTTCCGCCCCACGGATGTCACCGCCCTGAAGATGGCCGATATGATACTGATGATTGTGCAACTGGAATTAACCAGCCTTCGCAATGCGCTTCGAACATTATCCACCCTGGATGCAGACCCCATGCTGCGCGACAAGGTGCGGGTGGTGTTAAACCGCGTGGGCATGGTCACCGAAATTACGAGGGAAAAGGCACTCGAGATACTGGGCAGGCCGTTCTTCTGGGAAATTCCCAACGACCACAAGGCGATGATGGAATCAAAGAACAATGGGGTTCCACTGATCATGAGCGCGCCCCATTCCAAGATCCAGCAAAACTATCAGGAACTGGCGGATACCCTTTGTGGAAAGCCGGTTCAAAAACAGGCGGCAAAATCTTTCCTGCAATCGTTGTTTTCGAAAGGTTAATGAGGTTCATCCATGTCCAGGCTTCAAAGAGGATTAACCGGTTTTCAGGCAGGACAGGGAAGTCTTTCCGGCAACAACCCCGCATCCGCGCAGGGTGGCAAGTCGTTTGATGAACTCAAGAGGTTGATCCACGGCAAACTGGTGGACAAGCTGGATCTTTCCAAGGTTTCAGAACTGGCCGGCGATTCCCTGCGCAAGGAAGTGCGCATGGTGGTGGAACGCCTTTGCGACACGGAAAACCCGCTTCTCAACCGCGTGGAGAGGGAACGGTTGATTGACGAGGTACTGGATGAAACGCTGGGTTTTGGCCCGCTGGAAATCCTTCTGAAAGACCAGACCATAAGCGATATCCTGATCAACGGCCCGCAAAAAGTTTTCGTGGAACGCCGGGGCAAGATGACACTTAGCGAGGTGAAGTTTCGCGACAACGAGCATCTGCTGCAGATCATCGATCGAATCGTATCCAAGATGGGCCGCCGGGTGGATGAAACCTGCCCGATGGTGGACGCCCGTTTGCCGGATGGTTCCCGTTTTAACGCGATCATCCCGCCGCTTGCACTGGATGGCCCCTCGGTAAGTATTCGCCGATTTGGATCCAGCCCGCTCAAGCTTCAGAACCTTATCGATTTCAAGGCTTTTACACCCGAGATGGCGACCTTCATGGAAGCCTGTATCAAATCCCGGTTGAATGTGATCATCAGCGGTGGCACGGGTTGCGGTAAAACCACGCTGCTAAACACACTTTCCAGCTTTATTGGCAACGATGAGCGCGTGATCACCATTGAGGACGCCGCGGAACTGCAGTTGCAGCAGGAACACATTGTACGGTTGGAAACCCGACCGCCCAACATTGAAGGCAAGGGTGCAATCACCGCACGCGACCTGGTAAGAAATGCCCTGCGTATGCGCCCCGAAAGAATCATCATCGGTGAGTGTCGTGGTGGTGAAACCCTGGACATGCTTCAGGCCATGAACACCGGCCATGCCGGTTCCATGACCACCATCCATGCCAATACTCCCCGCGATGCGCAGGCCAGAATTGAAACCCTGGTGATGATGGCCGGGCTGGAGTTGCCCATCAAGGCCATGCGCCAACAAATTTCCTCGGCGGTGGATCTGATCATCCAGGCAAACCGATTGCAGGGTGGCCCCAGAAAGATCACTCACATTACCGAGGTGATGAACATGGAACAGGACATGATCATCATGCAGGATATCTTCCTGTACAAGCAGCATGGCACCGATGCCAACGGCAGGGCCTATGGCCAGTTCGAGGCCACAGGCGTTCGACCCAGCTTTGTCTCGCGGCTTGAGGCTGCCGGAGTGAAACTTCCCTCGAATCTTTTCCAGGAAAGGGTCCTTCTCAAGGATTAGCGTGGCGTTGTGGAACAGGTCATCATCGCAATTTTGGCGTTCGTCGGGGTGGTTGCCCTGGTGATGACTGTTTTCATGTTCAGCACCCCGCAACCCAACAAGAAAATCGAGAATCGCCTGGATGTGATTGCCGGAAAAGTCACCAAGGAAGAAACCCTGAAGGCCGACATTATTCGCAAGACCATCGCCGAGTCGGACAAGGATTCTCTCATACAGAGGTTCTTGCCCAAAAGTATTTCCCTGAACCAACTGTTTGAGCAGGCAGATTGCAACATATCTCCCTCGAACCTGATAGGAGTGTCGGCGTTGCTTTTTCTGGCGGGTGTGGCGTTTCCACTGGTGGCAGATTTACCAGCGTATGTGATGGGTGTTAGCGTGATCCTGGGTGCGCTGCCCTGGGTATGGTTGTTTCAGAAACGCAAATCCCGCATCGCCAAGTTTACCTCACAGTTTCCCGAGGCGTTGGAATTACTCGCCCGCGCCCTTCGCTCGGGACAGAGCCTTGCAGCCGGCTTGCAGGTGATTTCCCAGGAAATGGCCGAGCCCATTGGGGCGGAGTTCAACAAGGCCTATGAAAGGCAGAGGCTTGGAACCACGATTGAGGATGCCCTGAAAGAAATGACCGCCCGTGTACCCAGCCTGGATCTGAAATTCTTCGCCACCTCGGTTGCCATTCAGAGGCAGACAGGTGGTGACCTGGCCGAGATCCTGGACAAGATTGGTTACATTGTGCGCGAAAGATTTCGCATCTTGGGTCAGGTGCAGGCGCTTACCGGCGAAGGCCGCATGAGCGGAACCGTTCTGTTGGCCATGCCCATTGTGCTTTTTTTGTATCTGCGCATCACCAATCCATCGTACATGGAACCCCTGTGGACCACGGATATTGGCAAGAAAATGCTGGCTGCCATGATTGTGATGCAGATCCTGGGTGCCATTGCCATCAAGAAAATCATCGACATCAAAGTTTAGAAAGGAGGAAAAGCCATGGAAGATTTAATCAATGACCTGACCCCGCTGATTCTTTTTGTGCTGGTTACGGTTGCCATTTGGGCGGCACTAAGCTTTTTCTCCTCTTCCGCGTCCGGACAGGACAAGCGCCTGAAAAAGGTGACCAGGAAGGGTTTGGATGAGAACGAAAACCCAACCTTCCAGCAGAAAACCAACATCATTCAGGGAATCGTGACCGCCGCCAAGGCCATGGCATCGCCCATGATGCCCAAGTCCGAGGGCGAGCTTTCGGAAATCCGCAAGGAACTTTCCTATGCGGGTTTTCGCAGCGAGGCGGCCGTCAGCATTTTTCAGGGCATTCGCTTCATCACTCTGCTGGTATTCATGGTGCCTGCGCTTATTTAC
This sequence comes from Planctomycetota bacterium, assembly GCA_041180805.1. Classification (GTDB taxonomy): domain Bacteria; phylum Planctomycetota; class Planctomycetia; order Gemmatales; family Gemmataceae; genus JBEGQX01. The sequence goes on along the minus strand of JBEGQX010000352.1, from coordinate 18,262 downwards.
AACCTGAACAAATACGGCACCACATACACTTCGTTGCAATACATCATCATCTTCAGTGCCATGGGAATGTATCTGCCCAAGATTGCGCTGTCGTTTGTGAAATCTTCCAGGCAGCAGGAAATCTTCCTAACCTTGCCGGACATCATTGATTTGCTGGTTGTGTGCGTGGAAAGCGGCCTGGGATTGGATGCTGCCATGCGCCGTGTATGCGAGGAAATGAAGGATCATGCCAGGGTAATGTGCCAGGAACTTGGCACCAGCAATTTCCAACTGCAAGTGGGCAAGGCTCGCAAGGATGTGCTTAGGGAACTGGGGGAGCGCAACGGGGTGGACGATTTGCGCGGCCTTACCACCATCATCATCCAGGCGGATCGGTTTGGTGCGAGTATCGCTAACGCGTTGCGTGTGCAGTCCGATTCGATGCGAACCAAACGAAAACAGATGGCGGAGGAAAAGGCATCCAAGTGCGCGGTGCAACTGCTTTTCCCGATGCTTTTGTTCATATTTCCCGGTGTATTCGTAATTTTGGTAGGTCCTGCCGCCATCAAGATGATGATGTCGGGACAGTTTTAAATTCAAGGCTGCCATGGAAGGCAACCGAAGGATTTACAAGGAGGTGGGTAATGGCGATCAATGGTAAAACTTTCGTGAAACTTGGGCTGGTTGGAGCTTGCCTCACAGGCATGGTGGGTTGCTTTGGCTACCGCGATGTGGTGGATCCTTATTACCCCAAGCGTTATTCCGTTCAGGCCAGAAACGGGGTAAGGAACTCGGTTGCACCCCAGGTAAGGAATGGCGAGATCCTCGACCAAACCGTTTGGAATTACCACTTCATGGATGATACGGCAGACCTGCACCCCATGGGCGCTGAACATTTGAAAAGGCTGGCCCGCAAGCGCCCAGCACCATGCTCTGTTATTTTCCTGCAGACTGCCCAGTTGAACACTGCACAGGGTGACACAGAACTGAAGGATCTTGGCCACAAGCGCAAACAGTTGGATCAGAAACGCAGCGAGAAGATTATGGAATTCATGAACACTTACATGGAAGGTCGGGAACATGAACCTTTCCAAGTGGTCATTCATGATCCTGCCGAGGTGTATGGCAACGGCCGGGTTGCGGAAAGGATAATCAACCTTAGGCTGAACACTTACACAGGTGGTCTTACCGGTTCCAACCCAACAGGCACTTCGGCTGGCGGTCAATCAAATAATTCGGATACCAGTAATGGAAGTAATGGAAGCAACGGAAATACCTCGGCCACCAATATGAGTGGCACATCAAATGGCTTCCAAGATTTTGAAAATCAATCAAGAGATTCAAAAATTAGAGATTTAGAAAGTAGACTCAGCTCGATTGAGTCGAGGTCTAAATAAAAAATGGGGGTTAAAAGGGTTTAGCCATGCATTACCTTGACTGGAGATACTGGTACGATATTGTCTTCTCAGACAAGGCATTCTTCATTTCGGTCGCTTTGGTGATCTTGGCTTTGGGGTTTTGGTTCCTTAACCGCAAGTAACCCCTGTTCCTATTTTCCGGGGATTTACGCATGCAGCAACAGGTTTACGTGCCAGAGGCTCCCACGACGCCCAACAACCTCAAGGAGTCTGGCTTAAGCATTGGCTTTATTGCCGAGATGATCCTGAAGATGCTCTATACCCGTGGAAGCATGCTGGGTGTGGATCTTTCGCGTGGCCTGTGCCTACCTTTCCGGATCATTGAGGATGCGCTGACTTTTTTGAAGAATGAAAAATGCCTGGATGTTTCCGGTGGCGACCTGATTGGCAAAGTCAGTTACAAATTCCAACTGACCGAATTGGGTCGTCGCAGGGCGCAGGAAAGCATGAAGATTTGTGGCTATGTGGGCCCTGCCCCGGTGCCGTTGGAGGACTATGTCGACCAGACTTACAAACAGGCCGTGACCAATCTGCCGGTGGATCCCCAGGCACTGCGCGATTCCTTCAGTCATCTGGTGGTGTCAGAGGATTTATTCAACGCGGTTGGCCCCTCGATTCTAAGTGGCAAATCCATATTCATCTATGGGCCTCCGGGTACTGGTAAGACCTCGATCGCCCAGGCGATTGGCGAGTTCATGAACCGTAAGGGTGGTGATATTTTCATTCCCCATGCCATTCTGGCCGAGGGAAACATCGTCACCATTTATGATCCTGCGGTGCATGTACTCAGTCAGTCAGCGGGAACCGAAGCCCCCAAGGATGAGGCAGATGCCGCCATCCGCAGGTTACTGAACACCAACTCTTTCGATGAGCGCTGGGTTCGCATTCGCAGGCCGGTTATCATCACGGGTGGTGAATTAAACCTGCCCATGCTGGACCCCCGCTATAACCCTGAAACCAACTACTATCAGGGCCCGCTGCATGTGAAAGCCAACGGAGGCATCTTCCTGATTGATGACTTTGGCAGGCAGCTTTGCAGCCCGAAGGAACTCCTGAATCGCTGGATCGTGCCATTGGAAAGCCGGGTAGATTACCTGAACCTGGCAAGCGGGCAAAAGTTCATGGTTCCTTTTGAGCAATTAACCATCTTCTCAACCAACCTGGATCCCAAGCAATTAGTGGATGATGCCTTCCTCCGCCGTATGCGTCACAAGGTGGAGGTGGCGGCACCCAAGCGGGAGATCTACGAGAAGATATTTGCCTCGTACTGCAAAAAACTAAAGATGGAATATTCCCCTGAATCCGTGGATTACCTATTTGATCGCTACTACTCCAAAGGGCGTACAGTTCGTGCCAGCGATTGTCGTGATTTGCTGGAGACAGTATCCTCGATTTGCCGATTTCGTAATCAACCGGTTCGATTGACGAAAGAGTTGATCGTGGAGGCAGCGAACAGTTTCATCGGCGATTTTGCCTGAATCTCCAAAACCTGCCTTCCTCCCCGGTTTATCTCAACGCATGCATCGTTGAGAAATGGAAGGGCGAGTCATGAAAACGAAACTTCTTCTTGTACCGGGCCTGGCAGGCTTCCTAATGGGATGTACCCTTACGGGTACCGATTCCCTCAACAAGGTTGCCCCTGCGCCAGCTTTTATTCCTGAAAACAAGCCAATAACCAAAAAGGAAGAAAACCTTCCCATAAAGGCCCCCAAGGCCGCCACTTGCATTGCCTTTGCAGACTTCCGCGCGCAGGAAGCCGCCAGCAAAGATCGACCCGCCCTGCAACGCCAGCAATTGCAAGAGGACGCTCGCAAGGCTTACCAGCAGGCTTTGGAAATAGAACGCGATAATTTGCAGGCGCTGGTTGGCCTGGCTCGCCTGTATGTGCAGATGGAAGATTTCCAGCACGCCCAATCCACCTATGAGCTTGCAGCCAAAATGCATCCCAAAAAGGGTGGAGTCTGGTTCGAACTCGGAATGCTTCATGCCCGCAAGAAGGATTGGAAACAATCCCTTGAATATCTGACCAGGGCCGTGGAGCTTGAACCTGAAAACAGGCAGTTCTTAAACAACTACGGTTTCACCCTGGCGCGTAGCGGTAACTTCGAGGAAAGCCTGAAGGTGTTTTTACGAACCAATGAACCTTCCAAGGCCCGCTATCAGGTTGCGCGCATGATGAATCATGTGGGCAGAAATGATGAGGCCCGCGAACTTCTTACCAAGGCCCTTGCCGAGAAACCGGATTACCCTGAGGCCATCGAGCTTCTTTCAACACTGGGCAAATAATCACGGCTTCAGTTTGCCCACCAGTTCCTTCGTCTTGGAGATGATCTTTTCTTCCACGCTTTCCGCCCAGGGGCCGGGGTGCGTGGAACTGAACCGCATGGCCCCGCCACCCTCGTAGCCACCTTCCTTCAAAACCCGCAGACTGGGAATGTAACCCATCACATCGTTGGAATAGCCAGCCACCCAAAGATTAGTTCCCTGGATTTCCTTTTTCAAACGAAGCGAGTAATCCACGACCACTTCGCCCCCCAGCGCCACCAGGGTGTTGGTGTCTCCCAGGCGGATAACCTGAACCGGGTAAGGGTAAGTGGTGGGAAGTTTTTCGCCTTTCTCCAGACGATCTAGCATGCGTCTGGCATGGGAAGATTCGTATTTGTCCTTCGAAGCCAGCCGCTGGGTGAATTCCTCTTTCTTGGGAAAGGGAGCATAGGCGATATCAATTTCTTCCATTCGGGTTGCGATGGTTCCCTGAACCGGTTTAAGGGTGTTGGCAAGGGCGGCTTCCACAGCAGTTGCCAGGGTTCTACCGTGCCTCTGGGCCAGATCGAGTGTTCCACGCGGGTACGGGTTCTGGTCGCCACCACATCCGGTCATGAAAAGTGCAATGGTGCCGGGATGATCCTTTTCCAGGTATTCCTGGGCGAAGCCGGCATAATCGCCGCAGAATTGGTAGAAGCCCAGTGTGGTGTTATGGCAGGCGTAACCAAAAAGCACCGACTTGAGTTTGCCATCCGATCCATCGACACGCAAGACGGGTACCTCATGATCCACCGGGCCTTCGGGGTATGGGCTATTTCGGAAATCATTCGCCACGGGAAGCCTTCTGTTCATGGCAAATCCGCAACGGGCAAAACTATGGGAAACCTTCGCGGGCGCAAGTTTCCCCATGGCCTGCCCGATCAGCGTGAACAACTTTTCCTCCAACTGCCTGCCATACAATGCGCCCATGGCCGCGGGGCCAAATTCGCCGTCATCCGCGGTGGTTCTTCCAACCCGGAATTCCGGCCCGCAATGGGTGTGCGATGCATTCAGCAGAAGGCTTTCCGGTGGAAGCTTCCATTCGCTGCGGGCCCGGGATTCCAATGACTTCCGCAGCGTGCGGGGAATGCCGATCAGATCCATGGTGACAAACACCACCCGGCTGCCTTTGGCATCCTCCAGCACCAGAGCCTTGGCAAAAAGATCCTGTGCCTTCCCTTCCGATGGCTTGTTTCTTGCTGCATACCCTGCCATCCACATCGGTTTCTCCGGCGTGATAACCACGCTGGCCGCCCCGGCCTTCCAGCCTTCAGCGATAGCATGACTTGCACCAAATGCCAGCAGAATTCCCAAGACAATCGTCAGTTCGATCGAACGCTTCATATTGCTTCCTTCCATTCCCTTTGCCGGCATAATTATTTTGCCTCTAGCAGCCCTTGAGATTTCATCCATTCGGCGCAGCGGGCGGGCCATTCCAATATTGGGTCCTTGCCCTTGCGCATGCCAAACCCATGGCCACCCTTGCTGTAGATATGCACCTCTGCCGAAAGTTTCTGCTTCTGGTATTCCTGATAAAGCATGGTCGCCTCAAGCGGGTTGGATTTGTCATCATGCGCAACCAGAAAGAACGCGGGCGGGGCATCCTTGGGTACGCTGAAACCCTCGCGAAGCTTTGATTTTTCCTTCGCATCCAGAAAACCACCCCCATAGATGAAGATGAGGAAATCCGGACCACGGGGGTCATCCAGGTTCTTATCCTGCGCATAGGTCCGTGCTCCACGATCCCAGGCCGCATGGCCTGCAAGGTTACCCCCGGCAGAGAAACCCAGCAAACCCACCTTGCTGGCATCCACGCCAAGTTCCCTGGCACGATGACGAATCATCCCCATGGCACGCTGGGCATCCTGTACCGGCAGGGTATACATTTCCTTCTCATCACGAGTGGGGGTTCGGTATTTCAAAAGAACTGCGGTCACTCCCAGCGAGTTCAACCATTCACAAACCTGGGTCCCCTCATGGGCATAGGAAAGAAACATGAACCCACCCCCCGGCGCAACTATCACCGCGGTGCCGTTAGGCTTGGCAGGACGGTAGATCGTCATGGTGGGGTCGGTGATGTCACTCAGGCGGTTGGGATTCACCCCTCCATACGATTGAATCAACTTGGTGGTTGCCTCGGATTTTGGAACCATCTTGCTGGGGGCGCCTTCCGGCCAAAGCTTGACAGTTTCAGGTTCCGCGGCCAGTGATGGATGAACAATGGCGATCATTGCAAGAAGCAAAATCATTCGCATGGCAGGGGTTTCTCACTTAATCAAAGAGGTTTCGGCAGACGGGGTAAATTCCACAATCAGATTGGCCTCGGAAATCACAGGATGGCCATTTCGAAGCAAGGTAACCCTGGCAGTCAGCATCCATTCTCCAACCAACATGGGTGATTTCCCAACTTCAAGCGGAAATGAAATCGTGGTCTGATCTTTGGGAATTTCCATGGGCTTTGCACGAACCAGACCTTTCAGTGGTTCTGGCACAATCAGTTCCAGCTTCGCGGTTCCATCCAGCTTTGGGTTTCGCATCAGCCTCATGTTCCATGCAAAGCTATCGCCTGGTTTCAAAAGTGCATCCTCGCTTGTGGAGGTTAGCTTCATCAGTGCTCCCTCCATGGACATGGTGATCTGGCCATCCATGGGAACCATCAGCCAGTGCGGCTTGCCCTTGGGGTCTTTCACCAACCCCATGGCAACCAGCGCCAGCCTGGAAGTTCTTGTCGTCTCCAGCCATTCCGGCGGGAATACCGGATACTCAATTTTGTCGGTGCCACCAGCAACCTTCACGGCAGGCCCAAAGATACCCTGCCGATGCCGGGATTGGTTGCCTGCCATATCCAGAGTGATCTCTTCATGAAAACCATCGGTGCGTTCAATGATTAATTCGGCCAGATGAGTCGCCCCCCTTGGCACTCGCCGGCCACCATCCGCTTCCACGGGTTTTACCTTGAATGGCGCCTTCATGGTGGTGGCAAAAAGAAGCTGAGCCACTTCATTGTCACTTGCCTGCCTGGGGTAAAGGCTGCCACCCTTCATGGTTCCACGGGCAACGCGGGTGATTGTCTGGTCTTCTACCTTGGCGGTTCCTGTTATGGTTACCAACGAAATATCCAAACCCTCATCCTTGGAGGACTCCAGAGGAATCTTCACCGAGTCCGCCTTCTCGCCGATCTCGATTTTCTCGGGGGCTTTGACTCCCTTTGGTAGCCCAGTGATGGAAATGCTCACAGGCTGTTTGAAACCACCCTCCCGGGTCAGGGAAACCTGCAACTCAGTCTTTGCACCCAGAGGTAATCCCAGTACCCCGGCTGTTTTCAATTGAAAGTCCGGCCGGGGCTTTTCGATGGATAGCTGGTAGATGAAAGAGAGATTCGGCACTTTGCCGGATTGATCCATCACCGTGATAACATATTCTCCATCTGTTGTTGCAAGAAAGGTATGGCGAATGTCAGGTAGGCCGCCTGAATCATCCTTGGAAGTGATCATTTTGCCGTCCGGCCCATGAATGATAATCGATGGATCCATGGGTGAACCAAACCGATGTGCCTCCGCGGCAATCACCCAGGTTTCTCCCTTTTTCATCTGGACCTTGTACCTGTGCTGTTCGCCCCTTTGAGTCATCCGCCTGCTAATGGTAAAAGGCCCGGAAGCCTTTTCAGGGTTGGTTAAGGTGGGAAGATTTAGAGTCTGAATAGGAACGGAAATTTCCACCCCAGACGGAGTTTTCAATGAATACGAGAAAGGGGTTGGGCCAAAGGTAACCTCCCGGGTGATACTTTCGATGATCGGTTGACCTGTGGCCAGGCCAATCCCGATAAATTCCACGGAGGTTTTAGAGCCAGAAGCACCACTTGCGGGTAGGGTCGTGATTACCCGGGGGCTGTCTGTCATAGTTAACCGATAGGTAAAGTTCCGATAGCCCCGATAATCCACATCGCGAACTGAGATCACATAATCCTGATCCTTGCCGGCCACAAAGGTTAGAATGGGGTCGGTTCCCTCGGTATCAAAAGCCTCGGCGATCTTTCCGCCCTTTGCATCAAAAACTTCCAGGACTGCATTAAAATCGCTGCCAATCTTGCGGGCCATCAGTTCACAATGAACAAGCCCTGTTTTGGTCGCCCGCAGAAGGTATCTGTCCACTTCCTCAATTTTGCGAAGCCGACCATTGATGGTAACGGGCAAGGCCGGCACTGGCTGTGGTGTCTTCCGATCTTCGTTTTCCATAACCTCCGGAAGATTTCCAACCATGAACATACCCGTGGAGCCCACTCCGTTGGCATTGGCAACGCTCCAGAAGAAAGGTCCGCTTGGATAATCCTTGGGAATTTCAATCTCTGTGGAAACTTCTCTTGTAAGCCTTGGGTCGTTGAGATAGCTCTTGATCTCAAACCAGTAGGGTGGTTCATGCATAAGCACCTGGCCGGGCTTCTCTGTGGCAAGAATGTTTACGCGTGAGTCATGGGAAAAGATTCGGGAATCTGGTGTCCAATCCGGCCCGCCAAGGATTACTTTTGCTTTGGTGCCCGCCCGCGCCCCTGGTGGCCAGGCATGGCCAGTGCCGGACGGCGGTTGCTGACCAAAGGCATCGCCCTGCAAGCCAACCAAGGCAAACAGAAATGCTAATTTGGTCCATTGGCTAGCCATGTGCCGTTCCATGAATGTTTTCAATTTCTAAATCAAATCCTTGATAAGCTTACCACCACTGACAATGGGCACAGGCCGACCCAATGGCGTGTAGTAGGTTTTGTCGCTGTCGATACCCATGAGATAAAAGATGGTACGAAGGATATCCGCCACTCCCACGGGCTCGGTAGTGGGAGCCATTCCCTTGCCATCGGTGGCACCAATCACCTGGCCCGGTTTGATTCCACCACCCGCAAATAGAACGCTTTGGGTTGCGGACCAGTGATCACGCCCCGCCTGCTTGTTAATGCGTGGGGTGCGACCCATTTCACCCATCATAACCACCAAAGTGCTATCCAAAAGGCCACGATCCTGAAGGTCGGTTACCAGAGTGCTAAAGGCCTGGTCGGCATGGGGGATAAGGTCTTTCTCAAGGCTGGGGAAACATGAGAAGTGTGTATCCCAACTGCCGTGATCCACGCCAATGAACCTGCACCCAGCCTCCACCAGCCTGCGCGAAAGAAGTGCGCATTGGCCCAGCGAGGAATAGCCGTAGGCCTCGCGCATTTTTGCCGGTTCGGAACCGAGGTCAAAGGCTTTTCGCGCGATTGGCGACGAGACCAGATCGCGGGCTTTTTCGTAGTAGGTAGCCATGGTGCCCGCACGGCCTGTCATGTTGTTGTTCTTTTCAAGTTCCCTTAATGCCTTTTGCCGGCGGCTATAACGCAACCGGCCGACCTTCTCATCTGGCAGAAGATCCTTCAATTCAAAGTCGGGTTGCACAGGGTCCGATTCAATGACAAATGGCGCGTGTTCCGCTCCATAAAAGCCCGGGCCACCCGCAGTCAGGGGATGTGGCATATTGATGTACGGTGGAATGTTGCCACGGGTTCCCAGTTCGCGGGAAACTATCGACCCCAGCGAAGGAAAGAGTTCGTTCACGGGAACCTTTGAGTTCGCACCATCCGCAAAATTCGCCTTATAACCAGTAAGCACATAATGGAAGCCCGTGGTGTGGCCATTATCGTTATGGCTGTGCGAGCGAAGGATGGCGTATTTGTCGGCCACCTTTGCACTGCGATGACAATGCTCGCCCACCATGATGCCTTTGACATTGGTGTTGATGGGTTTATAGGGTCCGCGAATTTCCGATGGCGCATCCGGTTTTAGATCCCACATGTCTATGGTGGAGGGCCCACCCTGAAGAAACAGGAATATGCATGATTTTGCCTTTGGTTCCTGCCCCGTGGATGCTGTGGCTTGCATGTGCAACAATCCGGGCAATGATAGCCCGCCAAGGAAGCCGGAAGCGCCTATCTTGAGTGACTGCCTTCGTGAGATTCCGTCACAGAACCTTTGCTTCATCGATCCGCCCAATTGGAACATTGGCAATCTCCCTTTTCAGGATTTTCGTTTTGATCCGAATACTATCGAATGAAGACGAACTCCTTGGTGTTTAACAAGGTCCACATCACATCCTCAATCGCGCCCTGTCTTTGCTGGCCTTCCGCCTTGAAGAGGTCCATCATGATGGTTCTTTCATCAGCAGAGGGAAATCTTGAAAGCAAGCCAAGGTAAAGCTCATCGATTATCGCTTCAGGGGAAAGATTGGTCATGGCAAGCTTTCTTGCAGTTCCTTTTCTGGAATGAATCTTCGAACTGATCTCAGCGGAATTCATCAGATGCAGTGCCTGGGCAATGCTGGGTTCGTTGCTGCGTTCGCACTCACACACGCTGGTTCTAACCGGTCTTCCGAAAATCTTGAGAAAGTAAGAGGGCATTCGGTTGTCCCACATCTGGATGGCGCGGGCGCCTTCGGGCCAGCCATTAAACTTCTCAGCAACACCGGTCACCTGACAAATGGCATCCAGCAGCACTTCCGCTGGCATGGCACGGGATTGAGAATGCGAGAAATTCTGGCTATCGCTGCGGTTTTCCGGATTGGAACCCGACATCTGGTAGGTGCGCGAGTTGAGTATGAGCCTGGTTAAAGCTTGAAGGTCATATTTGCTTTCTATGAAAAACTTGCTCAGGTCTGCCAGCAGAGGTTCATTGGAAGCCGGGTTCGTAACACGCAAATCATCAATGGGGTCCACGATGCCATGGCCGAAGTAATGCGCCCAGACCCGGTTCACAATCGCCCGGGAAAACCATGGGTTGGAAGGGCTTGTCATCCAGTCTGCAAGATGTTTTCTGCGGTCTTCCTGGTCACCGATTCTGGCGTGTTGCGCACCCAGTGCATGCGTGGGTATCACCTTGCCACCTGCGGGTTGCTTCGCATCACCACCCGAGGTAAATATGATGGCTTCGCCCGAGGAGCCAGCCTTTTTGCCAACCCCGGTGAAGAAGCCTGCAAGGCCATAATAATCCTCCTGGCCCCACCGGTCAGAAGGATGATGATGGCATTCGGCACATTCAATCCGCACACCCAGGAACAATTGGCTGATCGACCTGGCCATGACATCGGGCTTGGTGACCACTTTGTAAAAACCAGCGGGGCTTTCAGCACCCACACTTCCGTGAGCCGTAAGAACATCCCTTACAAAGGCATCGTAGGGCCGATTTTCCTGAAACTGCTTTTTCAGCCAGCGCGTCATGGCAACCGAGCCCTGCACATTCAGCACATCACGATCTATGCGCAGCAGATCCGCCCACTGCATCGCCCAGTAATCAGAGTATTCTGGTCGTTTCAAAAGCGCATCCACCAGTGCACTTCTTTTGGTTGAGGATGTATCCTGCAAGAAGTTTTTCGCCTCGGCCGCCGTAGGCAGGGTGCCAATCATGTCTAAATAAACTCGCCTTAGGAACATGGAATCACTGGCTAGTTCACTGGGTGGAATACCAAGCTTTTGCAACTTATCGAACACATGGCGGTCTATGAGGTTGAATTCCTTCGGCCTTTGGAACGATGTTCCCTTGCGAGGGATTGTGATTCTGCAAACCGTGACATGACCAAGGTAACGCGCCAGAACAGCAGCTTCTCCGGGAATGCTGGAAGCCTGCACCCAGCCTTTACGATCCACGCCTGCAATGGTAGACATGTTGGATTCAAATTCCGCTTCCGCCGTAACACACCGGCGATTTCCTTTTGCATCGACCGCTATCGCCTGTAACTGCAGGTTGCCTTCCAACCCTAGAACCTGCTCGGCGGGAATCATTTCCAAGTGATCCATAGTTTCAAAACCAGTGGTTCCAAATTGCGCTCCCTCTGCAATCCAGCGCACCAAAGCCTTGTAGGGAATTGTTCCCTCTTGTAACTTGCGCCCGCCGCCATGGGGAACCTGACCGGTTGCCTTGGTTACCAGAAGACTTTTTTCAGGTGCTTCCGGCATGACTCGTCTGCCACGGCTTTCGGAAACCAGCGCAATGTAATCCGCCATGGGATCAAACCCAAACACGCTTAGTTTGAAACCATTTTGACCTTCCGCCTTGCCATGACACCCACCCGAGTTGCATCCTGCTTTTGTCAACAAGGGCATGATCTGGTGTTCAAACGAAACGGGAGTAGGATTTAGAAACCCCCTCACTTCGAGGGGAATTTCAAACCGCCTGTCCCGAAAGGAAACCACAACCATGGTTTTGCCTTCTGCGACAGGTTGAACCATGCCGGTTTCATCGATTCGGGCGATTCCGGGATTTTGGACCAGATACTTTGCTTGATGGGTCCAGTCCATCATCAAGCCATCCGATGATTTTTGCCGGACGGTGATTTGTCGGGTAGCTTCAGGCCCATCCAAGATAATTGCCTTGGGAAGAACCTGCCAAATATCCGGATTGGCAGCGCTCGCCTGCATCGGAGCAAGCATGGTAACCATCCAGATTATTGAACTTGCGCAGGACATCGCAGCCCTTGCCATTATGGACAGCCGGTTGGACTGTTTGTGGGTTTTGCTCGGCAGGTACGAGATACTTCAATCTCTAAAATGTACCATCATTCCATGGCATGGGCCAGATGTTTCATCATGAAAACAGCCGTAATTACAGTCAGTTTTACTTTTCGGTTTGCGCTTTTCCTGTTAATTCAAAATAAGCCTTGGCATACCTCCTGCCCAATTCGCGGTAGGATTCCGAATCGAAGTGTACTTTATCGCCCTTGTGCTTCAATCCATCGGCATTTACGAACCCGACCAGCTTTACTTTTTGTGGCAAATCCATGTGAGCCTTGTTTACCACCTCCTGCCATTTGGCCCACGGTTGGTCCGGGAATTTCCCAATCTGTCCGGCAATAAATGGAACCTGAGGTGCGTTTAGCTCCTTGCGAAATCGGTCAATCAAATCATGAAGTTTACCTTCGTAGCTTGCAGCAAGCTTTTCGTTGGCATCCGATTCTCCTTGATGCCAGAGGATACCCTTTAGCGTTCCATCCTTCAGGGCAACTTTGGAGCGCTGGATGGCATCATCCCAGGGGTGACTTTTGGTTGGTTCATAAAACTGACCGGGCCTCCAACTGTCTATCGGAGAACCTCCCACCGCGCAGGGAATCAATCCAACCACAATATCGGGATTGGCCTCTGAAATGAGATTGCCGAAGGTTTTACCCAAACCGACCCCGGCACTCGACTTGTCAAAGTGCATGGGGTCTACTGCGGGCACCCACTTCTGGCTTTTGTTCAACATGAAAACTTTGGGGTTCATTTTCTTATCTTGGTCTTCCACCACCCCCCTGCCAGCCATGTTCGATTGGCCAACCAGAAGGTAAAGGTGAAAATTCTCCTTGGATGTTGCTACTGGTGGCTCTGCTGCCTGAACCCAGGGCATGGCAAAGTACAACACCGCCATCAGTACTTTAAGCATGGTCTTCATGGAAGGTTACTCCTTGGAAAAGTGCCGTCTATGGATCAATTCATTCGAAGGCAGCTTTGGATCCAGAACTTTTTGCGCTGTTTCCACCCCGGCAACCGGCAAGCGACCCGCTTCAATCAAACCTATTTGAACAAGCACTGATGCCTGATCCCAGTAGATTCGTTCACAAACCACCTGATCACCTCGCAACTGCACCACAACCACCAATGGAACCTCGACCCGCCTGCCCGTTGGTGGAACACCCGGTAGCATCCAGTCCATCACGATGTCGTGGGTGAAAGCAAAGATCATCTCATCGATCACGCGATTCTGACCCACGGTACGGCATACAGGTGTCAGCTTGGTGTCGGCCGGCATTTTGGGAATGAAGTGCTGGCCGTAAAAAGTCAGCATCTCGGCTCGACCCCGCCCTCCGGTCATTACCGGAACATGGTTGACATAATTGTCATCAGACATTGTTGCCACGGTGGCAGCGGCATCCCGCTCTGAGAACTCGCAGCGTATGTGGTTTTCCCAGATATCAATCAGCCTTTGATCCTCTGGTGAGTATTCCGATTTCATGGGTGAAGATCCTTTTGAAGATGTTGGGTGATAAGCAGCAAGTTTGCCATTACAGCACGCCATACTTCTGGAATGCCTCGGTTGCTTTCATACCGGCGCGGATGGCATCACGAACCACATTCTCGGCATGGACTTTTTCCCATGCCTTGCGGATTGTCTCAGTTTCCACCTCGCGTGGAACCACCACCACGCCATCCTCATCCGCAAAGACCAGACTTTCAGGCGCGAAGACCACGCCATCCAGTTCCACAGGCACATCCACATCCACCACTCGCTGGCGATTTAGGCTGTCGTACACGCAGGTGCCTATCGCAAACACGCTGAAATTCATGCCGCGAATCTTTTCCACATCACGAATGGCACCATCAATCACCGCACCCACGCAGCCACGGTTTTTGGCGGCGGTGGTAAGCAGTTCACCCCAGATGCCAGACAGCATCGACCCATGGGCTGCCGCTATCAGCACATCGTCCGGTTTGCAGGCATCCACCGCTTTCAGTTCCAAGTCGTAGGGTTTGGGGTCCACATGGGCCATGTCCACCCACAGGGTTGTCTTACACCTTCCAACCAACAGCCCGGGTTTTGTGAATGACTTTAGTTGCAAACGGGGCGACTGATGCTTGAAGCCCAACCCATCCAACGCATCGCTGACCACCGCGCTGTAAAGATGCTCTCGCATCATGGAGATGGTGATTTCCTTGGGTGTGGTGGTCATGGAAAAAATTCCTCGGTGTGTTTTCGGAATGATGGTTTATACTTTAACCCAAGGTCGGCCACGCCGTCCAATTTTACCCACCCGGATTATTCCAATGGCCAGAGTTGGCATCATCGCGCTTATTCAAGAATCGAACACTTTCCTGCCGGGAAAGACCACCGTTGAACATTTTCAGCAGGATATTCTTCTCACGGGTGAAGCTGTACGCCATCACTTTGCCAATGCACATCACGAGGTACGGGGCTTTTTTGATGGCCTGAAAACGGAAGGCGTGGAGGCGGTACCTATTTTTGCCGCCCGGGCATACCCATTTGGCACCATTGATGCAACCGCCTTCGATACTCTGGTACAGACCATGCTGGCAGAGCTGAAAAATGCTGGCAAGCTGGATGGCATATTGGTCGCGCCGCATGGTGCGACTGTGGCTGAAAATCATCCGGATGCGGATGGGTATTGGTTGAGGGTACTTAGGGATCATGTCGGACCCCGGATGCCAATCATTGGAACACTGGACCCTCATGGAAATCTTTCCGAGGCCATGGTACAGGCAACCCACGCTTTGATCAGTTACCAAACCAACCCGCATATGGACCACCAGTCACGCGGCGAGCAAGCCGCAAAACTGATTGCCAGAACCATAAGGGGCGAGGTGCAACCCACCCAAAGCATGTGCATGCTTCCCATGGCCATAAACATTGAAAGGCAATGCACCAGTGAACAGCCCCTGCTGGATCTTCTGCAAGAGTTTGAACAAGTTCGAAAACAACCCGAGGTTCTGGCTGCAAGCCTGATGCTGGGCTTCCCATATGCGGATGTCGCAGAGATGGGATCTTCGGTTTTGGTGGTCACCAACAATCAACCAGCATTGGCACGGAAAATTGCCCACGAGTTGGGGGAAGTCATTTGGAACAGCCGGGAATCCCTGGCAGGTGATTTTATCTCGGTAAACGAAGCGGTCAAAAGGGCCAACTCTCTTGCCAAGCCTGTTTGTCTTTTAGACATGGGGGATAATGTCGGTGGTGGTTCCCCGGCAGATGGCACCTTGCTGGCGCATCAATTATTGGATCAAAAGGTCGGGCCCTCTTTCGTCTGTATTTACGATCCCCAAAGTGTGTTAAAGGCCAGGAATGCAGGGGTTGGCAAGGCGGATAGTTTTCAAGTGGGGGGAAAAACTGACCAGTTGCATGGCCAGCCAGTTTGCAACCGCTTTCAGGTCCTTTGGGTGGGGGATGGGAAGTTTTCCGAGGATCAGGTGCGCCACGGTGGCTTCACTCATTTCGACCAGGGACAGACAGCCATTTTGCGAACCGAAGATGGCATTCTAACAATAATGATTACCTCGCGCAGAGTACCCCCTTTCAGCCTTCGGCAGTTGACCGCATTTGGACTGGATCCGAAGGCTTTTGCGGTGCTTGTCGCCAAGGGGGTTAACGCACCCATTGCCGCTTACGCGCCCGTGTGCCCCAGCATGATTCGGGTGAATACTATGGGGGTTACTGTTGCAGACATGACGATGCTGCCCTACAAGAATCGCCGCAAGCCGATGTTTCCTTTTGAGAAAAACGCGCTCTTGGGAGTAAAACCATGAAGCAGGGTCTCTGGCGTTTTGCACAATACCTTGATACCGTTCCTGAGCATGCCAGGCAGACGCTAGGCGAAGGCAACACCCCGGTGATTCGTTCCCGAAGGTTTGGTCCCGCAGCGGGGCTTAAGAACCTGTTTTTTAAATTGGAAACAGCCAACCCCACGGGTTCCTACAAGGATCGTTTTGCATGCGCTGCCATCTCGGATATGGTGGCCAACGGCAAAACCCATGTCATCGCCACCTCCAGCGGCAACACCGGTGCTTCCCTTGCGGCATACAGCGCGCTGGCAGGTATCACTTGTGAAATCGCCATTGTGGAGAAAGCACCCGAGGGCAAGCTGAAACAAATGCTTGCCTATGGTGCAAAACTTTTTCGCATTCGTGGTTTCGGGCTGGACAGTGCCATTTCCAAAAGAGTGGTCGAATGCCTGCAGGAACTTAGCAAGCGACCACAGGCCCAAATGCAGATCAGTGCCTTTGCCCACAGTCCGGTTGGCATGACCGGGGTGCGCACCATCAGCCATGAACTTTTTGCACAGGCTTCCGAGTTGGGTGTTGGCCATTGGGATCATGTCTTTTGCATGGCTGGCGGCGGCGGATTGGCGCTGGCAGTGGCACAGGGCTTTGAACAAATTCAAGCCGAAGGGAAAATCACCAAACTACCCCGCGTGGAGGTTGTACAACCCGAGGGCAACAACACCATTTCAGGACCTCTAAGAGCTGGATCACCCCAGGGACAGACCATTGAATGCACCTCTAAAATCAGTGGGTTGCAGGTGCCCATGGTGATTGATGGCAATGAAGTGATCGCTGCCTGCAAACGCAATGGCGGCACCGGGCATCTGGTAAGTGATGAGTTGGTTTTTGAGGTACAAAGGAGACTGGCCCTGGAGGAGGGTATTTTCGCGGAGCCCGCGGCTTCCACCGCGGTGGCAGGGGCACTTCAAGCCGCCAGGGAAGGCTTGTTGGATTCGAACGCGAATGTGCTTTGCCCCATCACAGGCCATGCCTTCAAGGATCCGAATTCACTGGATGCCATGGTGGCGAATGTTTCCGCGCCCATGATCGACCTTGCCGACTTGGAAAAAAGATTGAAATAGATTTTGAAACAAACTTGAAAGAGAGACTGGAATGCCTTTTGAAGTGATTCGCAGGAAAGATACCCCGGTTAGCCATCTTCCATTCAGCCCTGCCATCAAGGCGGGCGACTTTGTCTTCGTTTCTGGTCAGGCTTCGGTGGACAGTTCCGGCAAAATCGTGGTGGATACCTTTGAAGGCGAGTTTCGCAGATCGCTGGAGAACATTAAGCTGGTGCTGGCTGCCGCGGGGCTGGATCTAAGCCATGTGGTGCAGGTGCGTTCCTACCTTGCAAGCGAGGAAGACCTGGCGGAATACAACCGCCTGTACCGGGAATTCTTCAAGGAGCCCTACCCTGCGCGAACCACCATTGTTGGCGTGCTTGGCACCGCGCTAAAGTACGAGATTGATGTCACCGCTTACTCTGGCAAATGATTTTGCCAAAAGATCGGTTCATGGAAAGTCTTAAGATTGTCTAGCCAACCTTAAGTATTTCCCGGATGCCCTCGGAAAGTTGGTCATCCATTTCCACGGCACAGTTGGCAACGCTTACCTCATAGCCACCCTTGGGGAATTCTTCTTTCACCGGAATGTACCATGGGCCGCCATCACCATAAGCCGCGGTAGCCACAAAGCGACCTTTACCGACCTGCTGCGCACGCAACTGGTATTCCACAAAGGATTCCGCCGGCAGGTGAATCATGGAAACATCATTCAAGTGCAGGGCACTCAACACTATGGGTGTACGATTGCCTATGCGATCCATGAATGCCAGCCTCATGGCAGGGCGGATGCGGTTTGCAGCCTGATTCTTCTTGTTTTCCACAAGGGCCTTTTCTCCATCGCGGGTAAAAGCGGGGTTCACCTGCGGGACCAGGTCAAACGTCTTCCATGTGGCACTTGTGATGGGCTTGGGTTTCAGGTTCTTTTCAGAGGCAACCATGGCATTGTAGATTCTTTCGGTAAGTTCCACGCGGGCTTTCGGACTGCCATCGTTGTACTTACCAGCGCCTATGTTGCCTGCGGCGCCCGTGAAGTAAATGTGCGTGCAACCAGGTTCATCCTTCTGGCGCTGCTTACGGGCGAGACCCGGATAATCACTGCTTACATGTCCCTGACCATAATGGCTCATCGGATGGCAGGCATAGTAATGGCAGGCAAGAACTTTCTCGGAACCATCGTAAAA
>JBEGQX010000351.1:0-4074 GCA_041180805.1 Planctomycetota bacterium | reverse complement strand
GCGGTGGTGGTTCCATCGCCAGCGACATCACTGGTCTTCTGGGCCACTGCATTAACAAGTTTGGCACCCATGTTTTCAAAGGGATCGGGCAGGTCAATTTCCTTGCTGACGCTGACGCCGTCCTTGGTCACGGTTGGGCCACCAAAACTTTTATCAAGGATCACATTTCGACCTGTAGGCCCAAGGGTTACTCCCACGGCCTTTGCAAGTTTGTCCGCGCCGGAAAGAAGTTTCTTGCGAGCGTCATCTGTGTAAAGAAGTTGCTTTGCCATGTATTGTGTCTCCGTTTAATGAATGGCGTTTATTTGGTGATCTTGGCGAGAATGTCAGACTCGCGCAGAATCTTGATTTCTCTGCCATCCACTTCAATGTCATTACCCGCATAGCGGCCGTAAACGACCTCGTCGCCCTTGGACACTGATACAGGAGTCCTTTCGCCGTTGTCACGAATCGTGCCAGGTCCAACTGCAAGAACCCTGCCACGCTGAGGCTTTTGCTTTGCAGCATCAGGAAGAAGAATGCCTCCGGCAGACTTATCTTCCGCTTCCAATGGTTCCACTACAACACGATCATCAAGAGGACGAATCTTTAGGTTGGTTTCCTTAGCCATGACAAAACCCTTCTATGTTTGAATGAATAATTTGAATAATTTCAGAGGCAGTGGATTACATCATCCCCATGCCACCCATTCCACCCATGCCACCCATGCCGCCCATGCCACCCATCGCATCCATGCCGCCGCCATGGTGATGATGGTCATGGTGACCGCCGCCTTCACCCTTGGGCTCTGGAATGTCTGCAATCATAGTTTCGGTGGTAAGAAGAAGGCATGCTACGCTGGTGCCATTTTGAAGTGCACTGCGCGTTACCTTGACAGGGTCAACGATTCCAGCTTTGCGCATATCGCAATACTTGCCATCCTCTGCATCGTATCCGTAGTTCTTTTCCTTCGATTTGGAAATGTTGTGAACCACAACAGAGCCATCCAGGCCTGCGTTTTCAGCAATCATGCGGCAAGGCATTTCCATAACCGTCTTCAGCAGGGAAATACCAACAGCTTCCTGGTCGTTATCGAGCTTGAAGCTATCCAGGCATTTGCGAGCATGGAGCAAAGCCACACCACCGCCAGGAACAATACCTTCAGCCAGTGCAGCTCGGGTCGCATGAAGGGCATCTTCGTAGAGAGCCTTTCTTTCCTTCATTTCAGTTTCGGTGGCTGCTCCAACTTTAACCTGGGCAACACCACCGGCAAGCTTGGCAAGCCTTTCCTGAAGCTTTTCGCGATCGTATTCGCTATCGGTCTTTGAGATTTCCTTGCGGATCATCTCGCAACGACCTTCCACAGCCTTCTTGTCGCCCGCACCTTCCGTAATGGTGGTGTTTTCAGCGTCAAGTTTTACCTTTTTAGCCCTACCCAGATCAGAGAGTTCGATTGTCTCTAACTGTATGCCGAGATCCTTGAAGATTGCCTTGCCGCGGGTGAGGGTGGCAATGTCTTCCAACATAGCCTTCCTTCTATCGCCGTAGCCGGGTGCCTTTACTGCCGAAACATTAAGAACACCCTTCAGCTTGTTTAGAACCAAGGTTGCCAATGCTTCGCCTTCAATATCTTCCGCGATGATAAGGAGGGGTTCCTTCTTCTTGGAGATAGTTTCAAGAAGTGGAATGAGAGCCTTGGCAGAGGAAATCTTTTCTTCGTAAATGAGGATGTAAGGGTTTTCCAGTTCGCAGGTCATGGTGTCGTGGTTTGTCACGAAGTGGGGTGACAAATAGCCTCGATCAAACTGCATACCCTGTACAACCACGACTTCGGTGTCCGCGGTTTTGCCTTCTTCGATGGTGATAACGCCGTTGGTTGCACCAACCTTGTTCATCGCCTCGGCAAGTTTTTTGCCGATCTCGAGGTTGTTGTTGGATGCAATGGTTGCAACCTCGGTTATTTCCTTGTTGTCCTTGGAATCGATCTTTTCGGAAATCTTGTGTAGTTCGTCCACAACGCGATCAACGGCCTTTTGCACGCCACGGGTTAGCGCCATGGGGTCATGGCCTGCTGCGATCATTTTCAAACCTTCGCGATACACAGCTTCAGCGATCACCGTTGCGGTGGTGGTCCCGTCACCAGCTACATTGCTGGTCTTGCTCGCCGCTTCCTTGACAAGCTGGGCACCCATGTTTTCGTAGGGATCGGTAAGCTCAATTTCCTCGGCTACGGTTACGCCGTCCTTCGTGACATTCGGGCTTCCCCAGCCCTTGTCGATAACCGCATTTCTGCCACGAGGTCCCAAGGTGCTGCGAACAGCACGAGCAAGCTTGGAAACGCCAGCCAGCATCTTTTGTCTGGCTTCATCGCTATAAGTCAGTTGCTTAGCCCCCATCCACATTCTCCTTAAAAACCAGGACTGTTTTGTCCGTTCAAAAATGATTACCGGTCAAAGCCGGGCTTTTTGCAGGGCGGCTTGGAATTCCAAGAGCCCGTAATTTTTGTAATTCTGTAACACTAGCAAAGGTTATGCCACGAAGATGAAATGCTGTAAGTCTATTAAATTCAATTGGTTATGGAATAAAGGCTCAAAAAGGCCGACTGCCAGACTGACAGTTTGGCAGAATATCTGACAGGGGGTCGGCGTTTTTGTCAGCACTAAAGCATTGGTTTTCATAAACTCTCCTTCGTCTTACTTTGGCTTTGGTTTGCCCAATTTTGGAGGTTTCATGGCAAGACAGGGTGCGAGCGCCGAGTTGAATCTAGCCAGAAACATCATGCTTATCATTGGCATGTTTAATGTTTGTTTTTATGGCTTTGTTTTGAAATCTGCTGCTGACACCCTTCCCAAGATGCTTGAAACCCAAAATGCAGGAATGCCGGAAGATAAGAAACTTACTCCTCAAGTGCTTGAAGAAAAGAAAGTGTTAATTCTGGATCATACCAAAAGAAATTGTTTGGCAAGTATTGTCGCAGGTGGCTTGATTGTAGTTTCAGCTTTTCTATTGCCTTATTCCCCGGGCATTTTCTCACTGGCAGGATTTGGCGCTTTTTTGCTCTCAATCCTGTTTCAGTTCTATCTCGGGTTTGATGTGGTGCTGGAAGGCTTGCTCATCAAGGTTCTTTGTATCTTCGGTTTCTTCCAGGCTGTAAGGTATTCGATCAATCAGGAAATGGGCAGAAACCAACTTCAACCAGAAGTACAAGTCCAGTTCCCGAAGCCCGATTGAGTTATATCTAGCCTTTTAACTTTTAAGCATTCCCACTTGCTGGGCGTAAGGGAATATGCCACCCGCATTAAGAATGGGTGCAACGTCACCCAGGGGGTTCAGGTCGTAGGTTTCGCCAGTGGTGATGTTATGTAGCTTGGCGTTATCCACATCCAGCTTGAGCACATCTCCGGTGCAGACCTTGTCGCAAAGCCTTTGGGCGGACTCAAACGGTATCAGGTAGCCGCCGTTGACAGCGTTGCGGAAAAATATTCTTGCATAGAATTCAGCAACCACAACCTTGATCCCGGCGGCATCAAGCGCAACTGGGGCATGTTCGCGGGAAGATCCACAACCAAAGTTTTTGCCGGCAATGATGAAGGTATATGGGGAGACAAATTCATCATCGGTATGGAAAGGCACATGGCCTTTGGGCAGCCCGGCCTGAGAGGGTGGCACACTGCTTAAGGCGTATTTCCCAAACATTTTATATTCTTCGGGGATAGCCGGATTAAATGTCAGATACTGGGCGGGAATGATCTGATCGGTGTCAATATTATCCCCAAGAACATAGGCCTTTCCTTCAATCATGCTTTGAAGCTTGCTCATGAAATGTACTCCCGGGGATCGGTGATGGTTCCAGTCAATGCGCTAGCGGCCACTGTAAGAGGGCTTGCAAGGAAAACTTCAGCTTCCTTGTGTCCCATTCTGCCTGGGAAATTCCTATTAGTAGTGCTGATGCAGCGAATAGCTTGATTCAACCTGCCAAAGGTGTCAGAGGGGCCACCCAAGCAAGCCGCACAGGATGGCATACCCATTTTGGCGCCTGCATCCAAGAAAACCTGCTCCAGCGATTTGCCGTTCAAGGTTTCCGTTTTCAGGCCT
>JBEGQX010000350.1:0-8263 GCA_041180805.1 Planctomycetota bacterium | reverse complement strand
GTTTCATTTCATCGAACTAGCATAGCTGAAATTGTATGATTTTTAAATAGTCTTGTTGTACTATTTCCTCAATAAATTGTTGGAGGTGGCCATGGACCTTTTGAGCACAATAGATGGTTCTATGTTGGAAAACTTCTTTCCCAAAGGCTGGGATTTGAAAAAGATTGACCAATTGGGCTCTATATCCGGGGAAGTCTTTTCCCGGCCCCAAAAATGGTGGAACAAAAGGTTTCTGCCAATAAGCTGCAAAACGCTTGCTGATTTTGATGTTTTTATGGGGCATGAGATTGCCTGGACAATAGCCCAAACCCAAAAAGAAGGGCGCGATTTGGCAATCATTTTGCCGGTTGGCCCCATGGGAATGTATAAATGGGCTGTATTCTTCCTGAAACAATGGAACGTTTCTTGTTCCCATGTTCATGGTTTCAATATGGATGAGTGGTCAGATTCCAAAGGGAATACACTTCCCTCAGATAATTCTGGGGCCTTTCAGTACGCGATGGAACAGGCTTTTTATGGTCCTTTGGGCCCGTTAACCGTGCCAAAATCCCAAAGAAACTTTGCATTAAAGGATAATCTTCCCACTTATGCGGAAAAAATAGCGGGTTTGAAAAATAAAGGTGCAAAGCTTGTTACAGTGTTTGGAATAGGAAGGGTTTGCCATATCGCATTTTGGGAACCGCATTTTGCCGGAGAATTCTCCACGGAAATGGATTGGAAGGCACAAACCCATCGATTAGGCGCAAAATTGCATCCTTTGACCATTGAACAGAATGCTTTAACCAGCTTTAAGAGCCGAACAACCTTGGTCCCAGCATATGCGAACACCATAGGTCCAGGATTGTTCCTGCAATCCGACTGGATTATTGGTGGAGCCGATGGAACTTTTTCCAGGGGAATGCAATGGCAGGGACTTTCCCTGAGAATGTCGCTGCACCATGAGCCAACGCCATGGATTCCAAGTTCTTATATGCCAACCATGGCCGGCAAACTGTTTTATTTGGAAGAACTTGCAGAACCTTTGGTGGCGGAGTGCAATTAAATATTCACGGCTTTCGAAAGGCTTGAAGCCAGCAATGGCAAATCGCATTCTGGCACGGTCCTCAAGTCCAAAAGAATTCTTTCGTTTTCGATTCTTGCAAAAACGGATGGTGTTCCCGTCCTGAGGTTGTGGGCAATTTTTTCTGTTGATTTGGATGGATCAAAAACTTCGACCACCCAAGAGTCCATTTCTTGAGTAGGCAATGTGCCACCTCCGGCGAAGCCTTTTCCCAATCGGGTGGTACATAAGTTTTTGGCCTGTTCGGAAAGCATTTGCAAAAATGATTCAGCCCGGTCTTTGAGTGTTTCCAATGGTGTGGATAGCATTCTCAAAGTAGGGATGGATTCTTGGGCCTTTTCTTTATTGAGATGTAATAAAAGCGTGTTTTCCAAAGCCGCCAGGGTCATTTTGTCTACCCGGAAAGCGCGCATTAGGGGGTCCTGTTCGATTTTAGAAATCCACTTTGAAGTTCCGGCGATAATACCAGATTGAGGCCCGCCTAAAAGCTTGTCGCCACTAAACAAGGTTAAGTCTGCACCAGTTTGAAGACTTGTCTTTGGATTTGGTTCTTCTGTGTAACCGGGGATGGATAGCGGGAATAATGCGCCACTGCCGACATCATCAATCATTGGCAGGCCATTATTTTTCGCAAGTTTTACAAGGTCTGCCAGGGATGGTTGGTCGTGAAATCCATGAACCCGGTAGTTGCTTGGATGAACTCTTAGTATTGCGGCAGTGTTTTGGTTGATGGCATTTTGATAATCTCTTAGATGGGTGATATTCGTGGTGCCGACCTCCCGCAGAATTGCACCACTGGCTTCCATGATTTCTGGAAGCCTGAAGCTTCCGCCTATTTCAATTAACTGGCCCCGGGAAACGATGACTTCTTTTCCTTTGGCAACCGCACGAAGAACAATAATAGTTGCTGCTGCGCAATTGTTTACCACGGTTCCTGATTCGCATTCCAATAATTTGCAAATCCATTTCCGCACAGCATCCTGCCGGGTGGATCTTTTCCCTGTTTCTATATCCACTTCAAGGTTTAAATATCCGCAGGCGGCATCATGCGCTGCTTTGGCGGCAGATGGTGCCATGGGTGATCTGCCCAGATTGGTATGGAGAACGATTCCTGTTGCGTTGATGACCTTTCGAAACACAGGCTTGGCAACTTGCTGGATTTCCAATGCGATCTGGTCTGCCATTTGATTTGGAGCAATCGGAATGTTTTCTGCGTTTTCAAGAATAAGCTTGCAACGAAGGTTATCAAGATATTTTCGTACGGAATCTACCACAATCTCTTGGCCTACCTCGGGTATTAGCTTTGTTAAGGCCGGGGTTTCCAAAAGAACATGTACCGAGGGCAATAAGCGGAGAAGCTTTTGGTTCATAATTTTGATCCTTCTTCACTAGGCGGGGTATTTAGGAACCGTAAATCCCCTTCCCTTTTCGTAAGGCCTATTTTGTCCAGATATTCGCAGTATGGCACGGCGTATTTTCGTGAGGTTGCCAGCAAATCGCGTATTTGTGCCACTGTCATTCCGTTGCCTGGTTGCATGGCACTTTTGACTTTCTCAAGCATGGCTTGTGCGATTTCATGATCCAAATATAACCCTGCTTGCAGATGGACTATTTTTCCCTCTTGAACGCAAATTTCAAATAGGCTTTGAAGTTGATCCTCATGTGCAGATGCTGACTTGGCAAAATCCTTTAAATCTGGTGGCGCTAATTTTGCATCCCGGTATGTTGCACATATCTTTTCCATCAACTTCCGTTGGCTGTTGGAAAGTTTCGGCTTAAATCGCGACAAACCAATTCTTCTAGTGTTCCCGACTAAAACCCCTGATTTCATCATTCCTTCGATAATACCTTGAATTAAGGCTACATCGCCTACGTACTCAAGTTGTACGGTCACTTTTTGAATTTCATGGGTCGATAAAATCGGATTTTCCGCATGAAGGGTCTCCAAGCAGTGAATTATTTTGGATTCAACATCATTTAAAAGCTGGGGATCCAGATATTTTTCTCGACTACCGGAGGAAGATATTGAGGATAGATCATTATTTTGGATTGCCTCTCCAAGCGCATTTTGCAATAAATCCCCTGCTAGATTTGCTAATAAGGGAAGGCGTTGCAAGTCTATACCCTGAAAACCCATGAACCACCCAATTGCCTTGATTTTTTTCGCGGGGCGGCCTTTCTCAAGAACTTTGAGCATCTCAATGGAGTGAGAATGCCTTCGGCGAATTTTGGTGGCTATGGGTTGAATGATATGGCCGCCTCCAATAGTCAGGGTTCCCTGACTATTGCGAATGACAAAAGGTTGGTCGAATGTCACGCATACTGGAGTTTCCAGAAACAATTGAGCCAGTCCTGAATCAGATTTGGAAAGAAAATCTTTCTCAAGCAAGGAAATGCTTCCCATGGCTTCCGAAGTGCCGGCATGCAACCGAACTTGAAGTCTATGTTTGATGTGTTTTTTTAGTTCACCGGAGGCGTGAAGTCTGACTGTGATAACTTTTGAAGGCACCAAAAAGTCCTTGGTGGCCAGTTCCTTGCCACGAATCAACTCTCCGTGTTCCACTCCGGCAAGATTAATCGCGCAACGTTGCCCATGAAAAGCTCGTTTAACATTCTTTGCATGGGATTGAATAGAGCGAACTCTTGCGAATTTTCTTTCAGGCAAAAGTTCGATTTCATCCCCTTCCGAAACTTCACCGGAATAAACGGTTCCGGTAACAACCGCACCATGTCCTTGAACCACAAATGAACGGTCAATGGGCATTCGGAATTGTCCTGTGCAGCTTTTTGCGGTGATTTTGTCACATTGTTGTTTCAGCGCATTTTTAAGTGCATCAATCCCAATTCCTTTGCTGGCTACAGTTTGAACAATGGGCGCATTTTCCAGAAAAGAACCTTTTACCAGTTCCCTTGCTTCCAGATCCACAAGATCGAGGGTTTCTTGATCCACCAAATCGCATTTGGTTATAACAATAACACCCTGGGGTATTTTAAGAAGTTTTAATATTTCCAGGTGTTCCATGGTTTGAGGCATTGCAGAATCATCTGCGGCGATAATTAGCATGGCAAGGTCGAACCCTGTCGCGCCTGCGAGCATGTTTTTTACAAAACGCTCGTGTCCTGGAACATCGACGATACCAATTTTGTAACCATCCAGTTCCAAGTTTGCGAAACCCAGATCAATGGTAATTCCGCGTGCTTTTTCTTCAGGCAGCCTGTCACAATCAATACCGGTCAATGCCTTGACCAGAGTGGTTTTGCCATGGTCAATGTGGCCTGCAGTACCGAGGATAATATCCCTGATTGCCATTCAAAAGATTCCGTTATTTCAGGTTGGCGAGGTATTCGACCAAGTCGCGAAGTTCATGCGGGGAAAGTTGCTTGTAAATATCAGCGGGCATGGCTGATTTACCAGTAGTTTTTTCATCTATTTCATTTTTTGAAACTTTTATAATTTTCCCTTCCGCTGTCATAAGGGTCAGATCGGAGGGGGTTTCCCCTTTAAGTATTCCGCTAATGGTTTTGCCATTGTTTAGTGTGACCAAGAATGAATCATAACCCTTGGCTATATGTTTGTTAGGGTGAACGATTGCATCCAGTAAATAGGCTCTATTTTGTTTTAAGGCTATTCCAGTAAGATCGGGTCCCACATCACCTCCCTGCCCTTGGATCTTATGACAGCGCAGACAGGACACCGAGGCTTTTTCAAAGAATACATTTCTACCGGCCAAGTTATCCCCACCTTCAAGGGCAAATGCGTAAGTTTCCGGCTTTTCAGGATTAATGGATGCCCAGGGAAATTCCTTTTTCAATCCAAGATTCTGGCTGGCTTGCATGATATCCAGGATTAAATGCTGCTTGGCGGTTCCCGATTTGATTTGCTCCATAAGCCTGGCCATTTTTTGCCTGGAAAAGTCAGTGTTTGTGGTTCCCAAAACTTGAACCCACGATTGCTGTTCCTTGGCGGAGCAATTTTCAAAATTACTTTCGAACTTTTCCATTACGAAGGATTTATCATTTTTCCCGAGGATTTTGATAGCTTGGGCACGGACAATATCTGAAGTATCGCCAAGAGATTTTCTGGAAATATCTAAAAGTTTTTCATAACCGAGCATTTCAAGAGCTTTGAGTGAGTCTTTTCTTTGTTCTGCAGCCATGGAATGGTTGGAAATGTTGGATAAAAGTACCGGAGTAATTTCCTTAATTCCCAAATTGGAAGCCACCTTGATGGTATCCTTGGAAATGTTCGAGTCTGCAAGAAGCTTTGCGGTATAGACCTTTAATGCGCTGGAAGAATCTTCTTTGGAACCGGACTTGGTAGTTCTTGATTGTCCAGTGATGATATCTCGCTTTAATTCGCTAGCCCAGGAATCAAGATGTGCAAGGGCTTCTTTTCGGATTTCAATTGAAATGCCGTTGTTGGATGCAAGTTTTGCCAATGATTCGGCATTTTGTTTTGAAGGGTTGGTTCTGGATGCAGCCATGGCCCTTCGGAGAAACGCAGATGACTTGCCATTTGGGTTTTCCACAAATTTTCCCAGGGATGGGTAAAGATCCTCCATGGGGAGGTCTGCAATAGCTCTCGCGGCTTCATCATGAATCTTTGGGTCAATGTCCTCTAAAAATTCTTTGATTAAGTGGCTTTTTTGATTTCTAAGAGCCAGCACTGCTCCGAGCCGAACGGGTGAGGACGAATGGCTTTTAAGATCGGCAATTCTCTTAGTATCAGTGATGGCGGCCAGTGCCATCACAATTCCATGTCTTAAGAAAGCATCTTTATCAGCATTTTCATCGAGACAATCCACCAGAGGTTGAAAGTTTGAAATATCCGGCATATTTGCCAAAGCCAGTGATGCAAAAAACTGTAGGCGTGGATTTTTGTTTTTTAGCAATAAAACCAAATTTCCTCTAGCATCAGCGCACTTTAGTTCACCAAGTTGCCTTGCGACTTGGGCTTTGATTTCATCGTTGTTGACCTGAAAAAGTGAAATTAATTCCTTCCCAAGGGAAGGGCTTTTTCTGGCAATGATTCCCATGGCCCAAATAGCGTGTATTTTGGCTAGCTCGTTTTTAGACATTTTTGCAATTTCCATCAATTCCGGAGCTACGGAAGGCCCCTTGGCTGCTAAGGCGAGATGAGCTTCTTTTCGAACTCTTCCATCTTTGTGCTCTAGTAGCCGGATTAGCTGCTTGCTAGGAGCCTGTTCCCAATCTTGTGCGAGCAGATTTTTAACCTCCTTGACGATCGGATCTTTTTGACCTTTTTCGTGGGTCATGCGGTAAAGACGACCTTTGCCAGTCTGATTCCAGCCATCCACCCAATCACTTATGTACATGGCGCCATCAGTGCCAAAATCCACATCCGTTCCCAAGATTGACCAAAGAAATTGCTTGGGATTGTCCACTTTGAAACCTGCCCCATCCGGTAAAAATCGGAAGGACCAAACACCGCTGTTCGCAGGAGCTCCACGAAAATCGCAGAGAAAAAAATGGTTGTCAAAGGTGCTATCAAATCCCGTTCCCGGATAAAAAGTCAGACCTGAGGGCCCTGATGACAAATTCATTAGCGGAGGAATAATATAGGCACTTTGCCCGTCAAACCTTGGTTTCCAGAGTAATTCGCTGTTCCAAGGTCCCCTGGGATTTGGTTTTTCAATGTACTGATAACCACAGCGCCAGCCGCTGTCACCGCCAGGAACAAGATAAGTTACCCTTGCTTGGTCTCCGGCATCAGAATTGTTGTCAACCGTAAAAAGGTTGCCATAAGCATCAAAAGCAAGTTCCTGTGGATTGCGAAGTCCTTTATGGAAAACTTCCAAGTCCGAGCCATCAGGATTGCAACGGAATACCGCCCCCATGTGGGGAAGCTGGATATTTGGCGATGGTTTTTCTAGGGCGGTGCCACGGTCGCCTACGCTGAAATATATTTTGCCATCAGGCCCGAGGATCAAACCATGGAGATCATGTCCAATAAAGGCAATATGGACCCCAAATCCATGATGCAAAGACGTTTTTTTATCTGCCTTTCCCTGATTTTTAGTGTCCTCCAAAAGCCAGAGATCGGGAATGCAGGTGAGGTAGGTTTTGTTACCCCTGACCAAAATGCCGGCCGCGAGCCCATCCACAGCATTTTTGAAGCCATCCGCAAACACTTTGGCTTCATCTGCTTTTCCATCTCCGTTGTTGTCAATCAGCAGGCGTATACGGTCATGGTCTTTGGAAAGGTCTGGGTATTTGTCACCAAATATTTTTTTTAAAAGTACATCGCGTTCCCCAACATTTTTTAGTGCCAGTTCATCGTCCTGCCATTTCATGTACTTTCGAATGTCTATGGCGCCAGTGTGCAGGCGAAATACTTCCACCAAATGAACCCTGTTTTTGTTGTCTACGGTGAAAGCGATTGGATTTGCAAGCATGGGTTCGGATGCAAAAAGGTTTAACTTAAAGCCTTCCGGGACCTTAAATCTGGATATCGCCCTTTCTCCTTCCTCGGATGCCATTGAAATAGGGGGCTCGTAACCTTGGAAAAATCCTGTGATTCCTGTGCAAACAATCAGTAGAAGTTGTGGGGTAAGCATGATTGATCTCTTGGCACACTGAACAAATGAAGAACAAGTTTTATCTTACAAAACAACAAGTGGAATCAGAAGATAATCAGGGAATTAAGTTGTTGCCATTATTGAAGGTTTAAAGTTACCCTTATGGATCATTTTAAGTCGGGTTTATGTCAGTGAGGGATGCATGGAAGCTGAAAGAGTAAAAGCTGTTGGCAAGGTACTGAATCCAAAGCAATGGTTTCTGGTTTTGCTGACCGTTCTTTTTGTTGGGTTAAGTATCAAGTATGCCATGAAAGTCATGGAGGGGCGATCTGCCATTCAACGCTGGCAAAACCAGATTCTGGGGTTGGAGCAAGGCGAGGACCTTTCCGAAAAATACCAATACCCCAACCCTCCCATCATGGCAATTTTGCTTTTCCCGCTTGCGAAACTTCCCGGGCTTTGGATGGCATTGATCTGGTACTACCTAAAAGTTGCCATGATCATACTTTGTTTTCAGTGGATATTTGCCTTGGTTGAAAAAGATGGCTCCCCGTTTCCATTCTGGGCCAAGGTTTTGACGGTGATTCTTTCCCTAAGACCCATTAACGGAGATTTGCAGCACGGTAATGTGAACATTTTTATTTTTTTTCTTGTTGTTGCCGGG
>JBEGQX010000349.1:0-13037 GCA_041180805.1 Planctomycetota bacterium | reverse complement strand
GCTGCTCCGTTGGCAAGCGGTATTTCCATATGCGGTGTTTCTGCTGCGATTGCCACTGGTGCAGCCATTCGTGCCAGACCTGTGGTGGCAATTCTGGTTTCTTCACTGGTGGTTGTTTTTTCTGTGGTGGAACTGCTGGTGCTGCCTTTTTTGGCCCAGGCTATCGTGCCGAACGAACCCATGGTAGCCGCGGCATGGATGGGATTGGCGGTAAAGACGGATGGCGCAGCCATTGCCAGTGGTGCCATTACCGAGGCACTTTTTCAGGCGAATGGTGGTTTTCAAAAGGGATGGATGCTAATGACCACCACCACAGTGAAAATTTTCATTGATCTGTTTATTGGCGTATGGTGTTTTGTGTTGGCCTGTGTGTGGGTCTACTGGCTGGATCGTAAGCCCGGAGTGAAGGTTTCGCCGAGGGAAATATGGGATCGGTTTCCAAAGTTTGTGATTGGTTATTTTGTGGCTTTTGCACTATTTCTTTTGCTGGGAACACTGCTGGTGGAAAAAAAAGATGCCTTGAAGGAAGCCAGCGCGCACCTGGATGCCTTCCGCAAGTATTTCTTCGCACTGGCTTTCTTCAGTATTGGAATCAGTGCCGATTTTAGAAGGTTATGGCGCGAGGGATTGGGCAGGCTGGTTGCTGTTTATGTGGTTTGCCTTTTTGGTTTTGTCATCTGGATTGGCCTTGGCATTTCGTGGTTGTTTTTCCACGGAGTCATGCCACCTTCCGGACCATGATAGTTTGCTGAAATAATCCCTTCATGGTTGATCGTCACATGAATTTCATGGTAATTTAAATAGGTCTTAATTCATTTCCTGTTTGGACCTGGCCATGAAAACTAAAAATCACAAGGGTTTCACCCTTATTGAATTGTTGGTGGTGATAGCAATCATCGCCATTCTTATTGGGTTATTGCTTCCCGCTGTGCAGAAAGTGCGCGAGGCAGCGGCCCGTATGAAGTGCTCCAATAATCTCAAGCAGTTGGCGCTGGGGTTGCATGGCTACCATGACAACTTTCAGACTTTTCCAACCTACAAGAATATTGGTGCTGTAACCAGTGTTGGCTGGCATGCCATGATTCTTCCGTATATCGAACAGACTGCACTGGCAACCCGGGTAGACCTAAATTTGGCTTCCTACGCAACCGCTGGAAATACCAACCGGCTTCTGGGGGGATACAAGGTTGATACATTCCTTTGCCCCAGCCAGGATCAAATTCAATCGTCCAGCGCCATTGATAATATGCCAAGTGGCCAGCTCGCCTACACCATGCATTATGTCGGAGTTGCAGGACCCAAGGGAACCAATCCCACAACGGGTACGGCCTACAGGTTGAATGGCCCCGGTACCACGCAGGCCGGTTTGGCTGCTGATGGAATTCTGCCTTACCATAGTGCATTTTCTGCTACTGCACCTACGGTTACCTCAGGTGTTCGCATTGGTGATATTACTGATGGAACCAGCAATACCATGATGATTGCGGAATGGTCCTGGCAGGGTCTGGTTACCAATCAGGGTGCATTCCGTGCCTGGCAGCGTGGCGGTGTGTGGGATGGTGATTTTCCCTGTTCCAAGAATATAGCCAATTCCATGCGTACGGTCCGTTACATAACCAACACCAACCACAATGAAACCAGCATCGGAAGTAATCACACTGGTGGTTGCAATGTGGCTTTTGGTGATGGTAGCACGCGTTTCCTGAAGGAAAGCATCGACCTGAACAAGGTTCTTCTTCCCCTGGCAAGTCGTAACGGTGGGGAAGTGGTTTCCGATTATTAACCCGAAAATGGCAATATCATGCGAATCAAGCTAACTTGCTTTTGGATCGTTTTGCTGGTGATGATTCCCGCATGTGGAGATAGTGGACCACAGCGATTTCAGCTTTCCGGCGAAGCCAAATTTGACGGTCAGCCGATTGTTTATGGTGATGTTGTTTTCACTCCGGATGGATCCAAGAGTAATTCCGGACCGCAAGGTGTTGCCTATATCAACAACGGAAAATTTGACACCCGTGGACCGGAAGGGAAAGGTATAGCCGGTGGCCCAACCGTGATTCATGTTCGTGGTCTGAGTGCCCAGGGTGGCAAGCTTGTTTGTGAGTACGAACTAAGTGTGGATCTTCCCAAGGCGGATGGAAAGTATGATTTAGCCATTCCCAAGGAAGCCGCCGCCAAAAAAGTCACAAAGCCTGTTCCGGAAATCTAAGGCGAACAAAGTTCCTACAACTGTTCAAAACCGCTCACATGGGATGCGGTGCTGAACCCAAACTTGTCTGCATGGATCTTCATTCCCTGAAGCAGGGAAACAAAAAGGTTGGAAAGTGGCAGATTGTTCTGGGAATCAAAAGCCAGATGCTGGCCATGGCGGAACCGCCCACCAGCCACCAGTATGGGCAGATTGTGCCAATCATGGGAACTGGCGTTACCAAGGTTGGAACCGTAGAGAACCGTGGTGTTATCCAAAAGGGTGACATCTTGCTCCCTGATCTCCTCAAGCTTTTTCAGGAATGCCGCAAGTGCCTTGAACTCTGCGATTTCGATCAGTTTTAATTCCTCGATTTTGGTGGTGTCTTGTCCGTGGTGAGACAAGTTGTGCCAGTCATTTTTTACGCCATCCACAACTGGAACGGAATTCAGTCCCGCCAGCCGAAATGTAATACTGCGAGTGGAATCAGTCTGAAGCGCTAGAACGATCATGTCGTTCATCAGCCTGGTACGAGCAATGGCATCATTCCTGTTGGAAATGTCAGTTGGGGCAGTTGTTTCAATTTTTGGCTTGGGTCTGGTGGTCCAGCCCTCGGATTCGCGAAGCTGATTTTCCATGCCACGAACTGCAGTCAGGTATTCATCCAACTTCTGACGATCTTTGGGTCCCAATTCCCGATCCAACTTTTTGGCCTGACCCAAAACCGTATCCAAAATGCTTTGGCCGCGCTTCAAATCACGAATCTGGTTTTTCACCTCGTCAGCGGTGCCATTCACAAAAAGCTGCTTGAAGACCTTGGAAGGAGAGCTTTCTGCGGGAATTTGCACCCCATTACCCGACCAGGATAGTGATTCCCCGCCAGTGCTAAGCGCCAGATAGGGATACCTGGTCTGATTGCCAATTTTGGAAGCCATATATTGATCAAGCGAAATGGTGTTTTTGAAACCATTCAGGCCAGGTCGTTTGGCGGATGTTAGCCAGGTAAGTTCCGAGGTATGGCCGTTGGCACCACTTTGTTCCTGATGAGAGACCCCGCTGAACACGGTCATTTTTTTTCTAAATGGTGCAAGCGTTTCCAAATAGGGGGTAAGGCTGTAATCGGCGCCATTTTCTTTGGGGGTGAAATAAGGCGCATGAAAGCCAAGGGTCGCGCACATGGCAACAAATCGGCGTGGAATTTCCCGGGGTTTTGGTTCAAAGGCCCCTGTCATGGCATCCAAAAAAGGCAGTCCTATGGCCACGCCGGTTGCACGAAGGAAAGTCCTTCGAGGAAGTCGCTTCTTGGTCACAATTTCAAAAAGTGCCATGGTTGCCCCATTTCAGGTTACTTTTCCAGGAAAAGTTCACTTTGTACAATTAATCGAATCATATCACGAAAGGCATGATCTTTTGCGGAAGATTTTCGAACCAATGCCTCAAGCTCCCGCGAGTTTTCCATTCCGGGTTCCCGGCCAGTGGCAAAAGCGAGCAGCTTAAGAATAAGGCATCGCGCAAAACGGTCCTGGTCAGCCAGAAGCAATTGCCGAAACCCTTGGAAGTCTTGAAATTTTCGGCCGTCCAGTAATTCACCTGTGGAATCCACATTTGGGCCAAACCGGTAACGGACTCCGGGTATGGGCTTGCTTCCCGGGGGATTGCCAAGAACGCGAAAAGCACTTCTTGTTCCACCAATTACATCGAACTCTTCCAAGGCAAATCCAGGAGGGTCTATCATGCGGTGACATCCCGTGCAGGTCTCCACGCTTCGGTGTTTTTCCAGGAGTTCTCGAACGGTTTTTGCCCCTCGTATGTCAGGTTCCACCGCAGGAACACCTGGTGGAGGTGGCGGGGGCTTTGTTCCCAGGAAACGATCCAGTACATAAACACCCCGAACCACAGGGGAAGTGTTGGTGCCGTTTGCGGAAACTTTCAGCACACTGGATTGGGAAAGCAAGCCTCCTCGAATTGAATTTTGCGGCAGTTTTACCTTGCGGATGGCGACTCCTTCCACATCCGGAATTTGGTAATGATTTGCCAGGCGGGCGTTCAGCATGGCAAAATCCGATGCTATGAAGTTTCGAATGGCCAGATTTTTGGATAAGACCTCCTCAAAGAATCCACGGGTTTCCAGAAGCATGGATTCCTGAAGTTCGTTGTCGAATTCGGGATACAATGCCTTGTCTGGTGTGGTGAAATCGATGTTTCGCAAATCAAGCCAGGCATCTGTGAAATCAGTGATGAATCGTTTGGCCCGGGGATCTGCCAGCATACGATCAACCTGTGCCACGAGAACCTTTGGTTCGGACAGGTTGCCTTTTTGCGCCAGTGCAATTAACTCTTCATCTGGCAGCGACCTCCAAAGGAAATAGGAAAGCCTGTTGGCCACCGCATGTGTTTCAAGCCTTCCAGGCTTTTCCTGAAAAAAAAGAAACTCTGGACTGCAAAGGGCCGCACCGGCTGCAGTAAGCATGGCTTCTTCGAAGTTGGCTCCCCCAGAATACTGGTCCTTGAAAAGCTTCAGGTAAACATCCACCAATTCCTTGGAAACCGGCCTTCGAAAGGCTTTGTTAAGGAAGTTGGAAAGTTGCCTTTGCGCATCCTCCTCCGGCTTGTTGGATTGCACCTGAAGAATGACCGGGTTGCGCCGGTTGGGGTTTTTATCCCTGGGCTTTTGTTCCAAGTTTCCAAACAGCAGGTTGTGACCTTTGGAAGGCCATTCTGAAATAACCGGCCCTTCCACCTCCACGGATAAAATCGCAAGCCCTGCGCCCTTGTAGGTCTTGGGGTCGTCAGGATCTTTTTGCTTGTATGCGTTAAAACCTTTCAGGTCGCTGGGCAATATTTGCATACCATCCCCTTTGACCAGGGGAACCATCAATTCCACCACACCTGGTTTGTCGGTGGGTAGTTCTTGGTAGCTATGAAGCTGCATATCTCCAAATTTGAAGTAATGGCCAAAATATACACCGAAAGGAACTGGCTTTTGCGTTTGGTAAGAATAGCCATGAATGCGAACACGGTACAAACCATCATTCCACGCATTGAAAGCATAAAGGTGGGTTGGTGGATAAGTGTTGTTGGTGAAAAAGACGATCGAGCCATCATCTTTTTTAAGCCAGTGTTTTCCAATGAACTGTTCGGTGCGCTGGTGCTGAAAGCCAAAAGATTCTTTTTTAGTTTCCGGGCGGGCTGTCCGGCAGATGGTGGAACTTAAGGCAACCTCTGCCGCTTCCAGATAACGCTGGATTTGAACTTGTGAAATACTCAGGGATTCCGACTGGTTGTCGAATCCATGTTCCAAGGCATCAGCAGGGAGAAGATCCTTCAGCTTGGCGCGTATTCCAAGAAGATCATGCAGGGTGTTTTCATATTCAATCCGGTTCAATCTTCTAAGAATGGTTCGACCTTCTTTTTTTGCCTTGGCAATTAAAGCGGCATTTAATGGGCCCTGAACGACTTTTTCAAAAGATTCAATTTCACGGGCTGATGGTCTTTTTTTACCAGACGGAGGCATGGAACCTTCGCTAATTCGTTCCAGTGCCAGTTTCCATTTGGATGAATTCTCCGCTTCGTTGAAATCATAAGGGAGATTGTCGAGGCGTAACTTTCCTTTATGGCTCTTCTCGTTGTGGCAAATCAGGCAATGGTTTTCAAGAAAGGCTCGAACGGTATCTGGTACCTGTGCCAGGGCATTTGTGGCAGAAAGGCAAAAAACAAGACAAAAAATGGTTCTCTGTAATGCCGACATTTTTTCAGGAATTCCCATGGGATACACGCGCATAAAAAGTTATTCTATTTAATATAACACTTGATTATCCACAAAGTATCAGGGGCCTGCTCATGAATAACAGCACGGATGAATCAGCAGACTTGGTTCAAGAAATGAACCAGACCCCCGCAGAACCATTTTCTGGCGCTGAGATGCTTCTTGTGGGAGGGTCTCTTGGTTTGGGTTTAACACTTTTGGCAATTTTAGGTTGGTTTTTACATCGATAAGGGCTGCCATTTTAAGTGGCATGTCTGACCAATTAATGAGCACGGCCTGATTGTTGATTCATGGTTTTTACTTTCATTTTTCAAATTCCCAACATTAAAAGCACTTAGTTACCAACTAGAATCCCCGTTAAATGATTGCTTTGAAATATCAAACAATTGTTTGGTTGTTTGGCATATCGTTTGCCATTGAAAGGCTAGAGGGCGGAAAAAATTGACCAAAGCCATTCAAGAAAGCTTTCTTTTGCGAATGTCATTGTTTCCTCAGACTTTTCTGCTTTTGCCCGGAACTCCTCGCCCGGAGGGATGATTTATGCTTGGTTATTTGAAACCTCTTGGATGTGTATTGTGTGCCAGCGTTCTGGGATTATTCTGTTCACAGGATGGTTCATTTTTTGAAGATCTGACCGAGATCCTTCAGATGGGAAATTATGAAACCAAAATGAACCAGTTAGAAAAGCAAATGACTGAACTTCATGAAAAAGACCTTGTAATTCTCAACCGCCTAAGCCTGAAAAAAGAAATCGTTAACGCCCTTTACCGTGGCGATATTACCGTTGAGCAGGCAACAAGCTGCTTTCATCACATCATGGAGCATGGAAATATTAAATACGAGATAACCATACCCGGGCATGAAGGATTGCCCTTAAAAGTAAGGGCCGGATTATGCCTGATGCTATGGATTGATGATCCAGATTGTCCAAATTTAAGCCAAAGGATGGATATTGCCAGGTTCAGGAAAGATTTGGAAACCGCAAAAGCAGCAAAAACCGATCTTGTTTTGCCGATTCCTCCGGTGGATCTTCTGGCTGATCATATTTACTAAAATAATTGATTTTTGTCTTTTAGCATAAAAACATTACGAATTAGGGCGAAAATACCGATATTGATTAAAAGGTGTCTGGTAATGTAAGATCGGAATGCGGTCGACATGGATTCGGGCGCCATTTATCTTACCAGGCTTCCCATCATGACAAAACCCTCCGGCCGTTACGTAGCCCTTACCCCTTTCAGGTCGATAGTGAATGACCTGATGCATTTCAGCAAAGCTGTTCCGGTTGCCACCGTGGAACGGAAAATTAACCTTGGGGCGATTAAATCCGCAAGAAATCTTCACCCCTCCAAACCTAGCTGGACAAGCATTTTTGCCAAGGCTTATGGCATGGTCGCAAGGGACATTCCGGACCTTCGACGCACTTATATGTCGTTCCCATGGCCCCATTTTTATGAACATCCGCATAGCGTTGCCTCCATCAATGTGGAACGAGAAGTTAATGGCGAAAGGATTGTTCTTTATTCCTACGTGCGGTCGCCTGAAACCAGGCCACTAGAGGAAATCGACGAAATCATTCGTCATCACAAGGAAGACCCAATTGAAGAGGTGCGTTCCTATACCCGAACAAAAACGCTGGGGATGGTGCCTTCCCTGATTCGCAAGTTTGTTTGGTGGTACACCCTGAATGTGCAGGGAAAATTGAAAACCCACAACTTTGGAACCTTTGCAATATCCTCGGTTTCATCCATGGGTGCCGGGCTGGTGAACTTACTTCCGATAGTTAGCACTCAGGTTCATTATGGAATGCTGGACAAGGATGGAAACTTGGATGTTCGCCTGTCTTTTGACCATCGTGTGATGGATGGTGGAAACGCGGCCCGTGCTCTGGTGGCGCTGGATGAATCATTAAACCGCTCGGTTCTGTATGAATTGGCCCCTGTTCGGAAAATGGCAGCCTGATACTTTCGTCACAAACGATAAATATCACCCCGTGGCCAAAGGTTACCGGGGTGATTTGCTTTTTGGTGCCGGAATAACCGGCCCCCTTTTTTGAAATAATTTCAAGATTCACTCAAGTTTTGTCCGCCTCCTACCGGAGTGTGGTGCAGATTATTCTTTAGGGCATGGTGCTAACTGTTTTCACTCATGCCAGCACATCGATACTTCTATGCAAAAAAGTAACATGGAAACACTGTGGTCTCTCATTGTATCCTTCTGGGTTGATGGAGTGGGAATTGGCCAGGCTCCCACAGCCATTCTTGGAAAACATCAATTCGAAAGGGTGAATCGCAGGCTGCACGGATGCCTGATAGATTACACCCGCAACCATGGCAGGGACCGGCGCGTTTTTTCCCCTTCGCTGGGTGAAAAGCGCGACATGTATGTCTATCTGCCACCGGGTTACGACCCATCCAAAAAATACCCATTTGCGATCTTTTTACATGGTGCTGCACAGGATGAAGAGTTCTTCTTCCAATCCCAGGTCGACCAGTTTGACCAGGCCATTGCGGATGGCAAACTTGATCCTGTGATTATTGTCGCGCCGGATGGCAGCATGCATGGCCGGGCAAATTTGCTTAAACCGGCAACTTTCTGGGCAAATACACGGGTTGGTAGGTTTGAAGATTATGTCATGGAGGATGTTTATAACTTCATGATGAATAACTACCCAATCAAGCCGGAACGGGATTATCACGCGTTGATCGGCCCTTCCATGGGTGGTTCGGCATCTTTCGCCTTGGGTATCAAGCACAGGGATCGATTCAAGATTGCCATTGCCTTCATGCCCCTTCTGAATTTGAGATATGTGGACAGCCATGGGCATTACCAGGGCAAGTATGAGCCGGATTCCTGGTCTTACAGATCCCAGATGAAAAACCTGGAACCGCTTGGCAGGCGCAAGTTTTTTGTCCTGAGGTTTGGCACCCTTTACAGGCCTTTGTTTGGGTTGGGAAACCAGGCGCTTGGTGGTCTTAGTGCGATCAATCCGGTTGAATTGATGGAAGCCTACGATTTAAAGGATGAGGAAATGGATCTTTACATTTCCTATGGTGGCAAGGATGAGTTCCATGTTGCCAATCAGGTGGAAAGTTTTCTTGAGGTTGCCAAGAAGCGTGGTATCAAGATCACGGTGGATTATGATCCCCACGGCAAACATGATTTGAAGAGCGGCAACAGGGCTGTGCCCAAAGCCATCAACTGGGTTCAAAGCCGCTTTGAATGCATGAAGAACATTGCCAACAAATAGGCTAGACGGGTTCGGTGGCTTCGTTGATCCAGCCACCGCCCAAAACCCTGTCACCCTGGTAAAGAACCACTGCCTGACCCGGAGTAATGGCGCTTTGGGGTTCCTCAAAGCGGAAATATGCCTCCCCATCTGGAAGGCATTTGACCGTGGCTTGGGCGGCCTGGTGCCTGTAGCGAATCTGGGCCTGCCCTTCAATCGTTTCCCCTGGCTGGGCATTGCAAAGCCAGTTCATGCCGCTGGCAGCCAATCCTTTTGCAAGTAGTCCTTCTTTGTCGCCTACTATCACCTCGGCGGAATCGGGGAGAATCTCCAGCACATATCTTCGTTCTCCCGCGGCAACATTCAGGCCTTTGCGTTGACCCACTGTGAAACGTTCAATGCCATCATGTGGCCCGAGAATTTTTCCC
Organism: Planctomycetota bacterium; assembly: GCA_041180805.1. GTDB lineage: Bacteria > Planctomycetota > Planctomycetia > Gemmatales > Gemmataceae > JBEGQX01. The sequence continues at coordinate 3,426 of JBEGQX010000349.1, read as the reverse complement.
GAGGTATCACGGATGACCCCTGGCTTGGATTTTCCAGGCATGCGCTCTCGAACCATACGGGCATGATCTTGATCGGGCACAAAGCATATTTCCACACTGTCCGGCTTGTTGGCGACAGCAAGCCCCGCATCAGATGCAAGTTGCCGCACTTCTTCCTTTTGCATTTCGCCCAGGGGAAAGATGATGTGGTTCAAGATTTCCTGTTTCAATCCATGAAGCACATAAGTCTGATCTTTCTGCCTGTCAAAAGCACGATGCAACTGGGCACCATCTGTATGGGGAATCACCCTGGCATAATGGCCTGTCGCTATGTAATCAACGCCCAGTTTCTTGCCATAGGTCCATAGCTGGCCAAACTTAAGCCAGTTGTTGCAGACAACGCAGGGGTTGGGCGTGCGACCTGAAAGGTATTCGGTCGCAAAATAGTCCATGATTTTTCCAAACTCGGCTTCAAAGTCCAGGGCATAGAAAGGAATATCCATGCGGTCGGCCACCCGGCGGGCATCCGCGGCATCCACGGCACTGCAGCACCCTTTTTTTCTTTCCGGGGCGTTTTCCGCGTGACTATGAACCCCTGTTCTCATGAAAACGCCAAGCACTTCATGCCCCTGATCTTTCAACAGTCTGGCGCATACCGAGCTGTCCACCCCGCCTGACATGGCGAGCAAAACTTTTGATGGCATAAATAACCCAAACCTTTAAAAAGTGGTCTTAATATTCATGATAGCAGGGATACCCCAAAAGAAACGCACAAGCGCCGAATCCTTAAAGATAAGGAAAGCAGGGGCGAAATTCCACTTATAGCAGTGGTGCGGGTTGAAATGACCATTCCAGGTAAAAGCTTGGATCTTCGGAGTCTTTCATCAGGGGTAAATCCAAAGTGTTTTGTAAACTCGATTATAAGATGCCATCGTTGGGAAAGGTTCCAGATGAGGATTGCTTTAGCAGCGTCAGAAGTGATTGGTTTTGCCAAGACAGGTGGTCTTGCGGATGTTTGCGGTGCCCTGCCAGTTGCCTTGGAAAATCTTGGCCATGAAGTGGCAGTGTTCATGCCCATGTATGAAACTGTCCGCCGTGCAGGCAACTATGAACCCACGGGGATTTCCTATCCGGTTCCCATAGGTCCCTATCAGGTTTGGGTTACGCTGTACAAATCGATCCTGCCCCATTCACGCGTCCCGGTTTATTTCATTGCAAACCATGAAAACTTTGAGAGGGACAATCCCAGCTATGGCCGGGGTATATATCAGTTTCAAGGTTCGGATGGTAACAAAAAAGATTACCCTGACAATTCAAGCCGCTTTCTTCTTTTGACAAGGGCGGTGCTCGAAAGTTTTCCCCAGATGGGTTTCTGGCCGGATGTCTTTCACACCAACGATTGGCAGACAGGTTTGGGGCCGGTTCTTTTGAGGGAAATTTACGATCGCCATCCCAACTTGAATTGGGCAAGACAATACCAAAAAATTAAGACCTTGTTCACCATCCATAATATTGCCTACCAGGGTAATTTCTGGAAGCATGACCTCAATGCCACTCATCTGGGCTGGAATCTGTTCAACTACCGCCAGCTTGAATTCCATGACATGTTAAGTTACCTCAAGGCCGGGATTGTGTTTGCAGACCGGGTGAATACGGTCAGCCCCACCTATGCCATGGAAATACAGACCCCATACTATGGCTACGGCATGCAAAGCATACTGATGGCCCATGCGGACAAGCTATCGGGCATTGTCAATGGTATTGATTATCACATTTGGGATCCCTCAAAGGATGAATTCCTGAGCGGGCATTATGATTCCGAGAATATTCTCCCCGGCAAGGCGGAATGCAAGCGCTCCATTCAGGTGGAACTTGGCCTTCAGGTGGATGACCGAGCCCCTTTGGTGGGCATGGTGGCAAGGTTGGTTTCCCAAAAAGGTCTGGACTTGGTGCTCGATGCCATGTGGGGAATGATGGACCTTGGTATTCAGTTTGTGGTGCTTGGTGAAGGTGACCAGCGATACCATCAGGCTCTTTCCTACCTGAGGGAACGCTATCCCAACCGGGTCGCACTTCAATTTGGGTTTGATGAAAGTCTGGCGCATAGAATCGAGGCAGGAGTGGATATGTTCCTGATGCCCAGCCTTTACGAACCTTCCGGTCTGAACCAGCTTTACAGCATGCGCTATGGATCTTTGCCCATTGTTCGCGCCACTGGCGGTCTGGCTGATACGGTTACTGATACCACCGATCAATCCTTGGCCAATGCTACCGCCACCGGTTTTTCCTTCCCGGCCTATAACTGGCAGTCGCTTTTGGATGCCACACGAAGGGCGGTATGCTTGTATCATGATCGTAGGGATCTCTGGCAGCAGGTTCAGCGTAATGCCATGCGCGAGGATTGGTCCTGGAACCGCAGCGCGAAATCCTACGCCAGTCTTTATGAATCCATGATGGATTGATTCGGTTGCCCTGTTTCCAAAAAGCCCGGGAAGGAAAGGTTTCCCCACAGTGCCAGAGTTGAGAAAAGATCCGATCGTTGGCAGATGGGTTATCATTGCCACGGAAAGGGCTAACAGGCCCATCGGAAAGTTCTCTGAACCCATGCCCCTTTCCACGGGTGGTTGTCCCTTTTGCGAAGGCAATGAAGGTGACACCCCGCACGAGATCATATCCTACCGCGACCCGGACAGCCAAAAACAGCAACCTGGCTGGCGGGTGCGCGTGGTTCCCAACAAGTTTCCCGCGCTTCAGATCGAAGGGGAACTGCAGAAGAGGGGCGATGGCATTTACGATCGCATGAATGGTGTTGGCGCCCACGAGGTGATCATCGAATGTCCGCACCATGAAGTCAGCATGGCGCGTCTTCCAGAACAGAATATTCGTGAAATACTTTGGATTTATCGCGACCGCCTGGTGGATCTAAAGAAGGATCCCAGGCTTATTTATGGAATGATCTTCAAGAATGTGGGGGGTGCGGCGGGAGCTTCCCTTGAACATTCACACAGCCAGTTGATTGTAACCCCGATTGTTCCCATCAATGTGCTGGAAGAAATGAATGGGGCGCACGAGTTTTACCGATATCGGGGCCGTTGCATTTATTGTGATATTCTTGACCAGGAGATCGCGGCACAAAAACGCATTGTCCTGGAATCGCAGAATTTTCTGGTGATTGCGCCTTATGCCAGCAGGTTCCCCTACGAAACCTGGATTCTTCCCAAGGAGCACAACAGCCATTACGAAAATGCCTCGAAGAATGAGCTTGATGAACTGGCAGGCGTTCTGAAAAAGACCCTTTGGAAGCACGAAGTGGCACTTGAGCAGCCTGCATATAACTACATGATTCACACAGGACCTTTGAACTCACCCTATTTGCCACACTATCACTGGCATATTGAGATCATTCCAAGGCTTACCAGAGTGGCGGGTTTCGAATGGGGAACCGGA
>JBEGQX010000348.1:0-3111 GCA_041180805.1 Planctomycetota bacterium | reverse complement strand
TTCCCGGCCTGTTTCTCATCAAGGGTGGCATGGCAATCACTGGCAACCTGAATGGACCAGGCTTGGGCGCTTACAAGAGATAAGCCTTACCTCATTGAGGCAAAGGCTGGCCCCGGGTTTCACGCATCAGCGGTAGCAAAAGAAAACCCACAAGGTAGATAAAGCTCATAGCGGAGCAGGCCTTGCCATAATCTCCACCAAAGACATCGTTCATAAGTGCGCCTGTCTGAAGTGTTCCAATGGCGGCAAGAATTCTACCAAAGTTGAAGCCAAAGCCCTGCCCCGTGGCACGAACCCGGGTGGGGAACAACTCTGGCAGATAAAGGGGCAGCCAGCCATAGAACGCTGCTGTAAGCGCACCGGCCAAAAAGATGGTGAAAAGGAACCAGGGCCCAAAGCTATCGTTGGTTCGAAAAAACAATTGTGCCGACCCCAGGGATACCAGTAGAAGAAAAGCGTATGCGCCCCTGCGGGAAAATCTTTCCCCAACCACCGCCGCAATAAAGCAACCAATGGTGGCTCCCAGTGCGGAGCAAAGCTGGGTGTACTGCTTGGCACCTGCCATGCCGTTGGAAAGCTTGTCTGCCCAGGGTGCGGACCAAAGCACCGAACCCCATGTTCCCAAAAGCGCCACGCCAGACAAACCTGCAGCCACCATCATCATTCGGATGGTAGAACTTCGAAACTCCGGAGGTTCATTATTTCGTTCCAGATAATTACGAATCGGGTACAGATAACCCATGGTGACGACTCCAAGTAATCCCACGGTTCCGCCAATACGGACAGGCCAGGCAAAATTCTCCGCCCAAAGGTAAAGAATCCCAAAGCAGGCAAATGAACCGATCAGAACACCCATCAAGTCCACTGTGGCCCAACCGTTGGTACGGCCCTCTTGTTTTTCTTTTTCCCAGCTTTCAGATTCCGGCACAAAAATACGAATCAGCATGGTTAACAAGGCGGGAAGAATTCCCATAAGCATGAGCAACCGCCAGCCAGAGTTAGCCATCAGGGCATCAATCCAGCTTTGTGGCATCTGAATTGTCTTCAAGGCACCCCCAAGAACAGTTTGAACCTGAGTCAAAAACAGACTAAGCACAGCCACAATCACATAGCCCAGGTTGCCTGCCCCGCCAATCAGTCCTGCCAGAAGGCCGCGAGATTTGCCCTTCCAGATTTCCATGACCAAAGCCACACCCAGCGACCATTCACCGCCCATGCCCAATGCCGCCAAAAATCGCACCGCCACCAGGTGCCAGGGATCCATGGCAAACGCCCCAAGGGCCGAAACTATCGCATAGGTAAGGATGCTGATAGTCATGGCGCGAACCCTGCCAATGCGGTCCCCCAGCCAGCCAAACACCACACCACCTGTTGCAGCCCCCACAAGAAAAGCAGCGGTTATCACCCCATACCAGCGTCCAAACAATGCATCGGAGGCCTGCTCGTGAAGCAACTCCATCACTGCGGGTCGGGCCACTACGGGAAAAAGCCCCATTTCAAATCCATCGAACATCCATCCCAGCAGTGCCGCGGTTAACGCCAGCATTTTGCCCCGGGAATCTGCCTGATTGTTATCGTTCATCTAAACATCTCGGTGGGTAAGATCAAAAGACCTAGCTTAACGAAAGCAACCATTGCAGCCTAGCAAAGAAATGGGAATACCTCGAAAAGTATGGGCACCTTGCCTAGGCATACCCGAGCCAAAACTGGTACAAAATTGACAATTGATTTCAGGAAAGGAACAAGGATGGCAGGATTGATCATCAGCGTTTCGGGAATTCGTGGCATAGTGGGCGAAAGTCTGGGCGTGGATGAAACCATGCGATTTGCTCGCGCCTATGCCGAGGAAGTTTGTCGCGGAACCATTCTTGTGGGAACCGATGGCAGACCCAGTGGCGAAGCATTGAAGCACGCAGCCATCGCCGGCCTGCTTGCAGGAGGCTGTCAGGCCATGGATATCGGGGTTGTCCCCACACCCACCATGGGAGTTGCTGTAAAAAGCATGGCTGCCCGGGGTGGAATTCAAATCACGGCAAGCCACAACCCTGCTCCCTACAACGGGCTGAAACTCTTTGGCGATGATGGCAGAGTCATTCCAGCTCCCAAGGGGGAGCTAGTTAAGAAAAGATACCTTGCTGGCTCCTTCGATCACGGTAGGTGGAACCAGACAGGAAAATGCACCCCAAGCAGGGAAGCTGCCCGACTGCACTTGGAAAAAATTCTGAAAGTAATCCCGGTGGATGCCATTAAGGCCAAAAAGTGGAAAGTTCTGGTGGATGCCAATGGAGGTGCAGGAGGGCCGCTGGCGCAAATGCTTCTGGAATCCCTAGGGGTTGAAACCGTTATGGTGGGAGGCAATGCGGATGGCAACTTCCTGCATGAACCAGAGCCTAACGCCATAAATCTTGCTGGCATTGGCCCCATGGTAAAAGCAGCCGGGGTTCACGGGGCATTTGTTTTGGACCCAGACGCCGACAGGCTTGCCCTTTTTGATGAGCATGGAACTTTTCTGGGTGAAGAATTAACCCTTGCGCTTGCTTTTCGGGCTCGCCTGGAAGAATGCCCGGGGCCGGTGGTGGTAAATATGTCCACTTCGCTAGCTAGTGAAAGCGTCGCTAGAAAACTGGGGCAAATGTGTCATCGAAGTGCCGTGGGTGAAGCAAATGTGGTCGACCTGATGATCTCCCGGAAAGCAGTTATTGGCGGCGAAGGAAATGGCGGAGTGATCGACCCGCGCATTGGCTGGGTAAGGGACCCATTCATTGGCATGGCTTTGATATTGGGACTAATGAGCCGGGAAAACAAATCCCTTGGCGAACTGGCAAAGTCTTTGGATGCCTATCAAATTCACAAGGACAAACTCACCATGGATACATCGACGCTACAGGCTTGGTATCAGAAAGTATTGATGAGGTTTCCGGATGCCATTGTGGATCAGAAGGATGGATTGCGACTGTCCTGGGATAATCAATGGATTCACCTTCGACCCAGTAATACCGAGCCAATCGTACGCATCATCACTGAAGCATTAAGCGAGAGACAGGCGCGAGAACTTGCGGAAGCTTGCAGAGAACTGGCAAAAGACTAATTATTTTGGTGAGCCCCACCCAA
>JBEGQX010000347.1:0-5559 GCA_041180805.1 Planctomycetota bacterium | reverse complement strand
TTTTCTACTGCTTTGTCGCACTTCAAGAAAGTCTTCCCCAAGGATTACAGAAGGGTTCTTGAACAAAAGAGAGTTGCCCAAAGGCAGTGGGAACTTGTGAACGGATAGTTCAATACTTAATTAATACCGACTCAGGAACGCATTAGGAAACAGCCATGGCAGACCCCAGAGGTTTTTTAAATATCGAACAGCAAAAGCCAACCCCAAGGCCGGTATTTCAGCGAATCAAAGATTACGACGAAATATACCAACCTTTCCCTGAGGAAAGCATCCGTGCGCAGGCTTCACGATGCATGGATTGCGGAGTACCGTTTTGCCATACGGGTTGTCCTCTGGGAAACTTGATTCCCGACTGGAATGACCTGGTGCATCGAAACAGGTGGGAGGAAGCCCTCAAGGAATTGCACAGCACGAATAACTTCCCTGAATTTACCGGCAAAACCTGTCCAGCCCCCTGTGAAGCTTCCTGTGTCCTTGCCATTAATACTCCTGCTGTTACCATCAAAAATATTGAGCTTGCAATTGTCGATAAAGGCTGGGAAATGGGTTGGATAAAACCCGTTCGGCCTACCAAGGAAACTGGAAAGTCTGTTGCCATTATTGGTAGCGGCCCTGCTGGTCTTGCCGCAGCGCAGCAATTGCGAAGGGCGGGGCATGCCGTAACTGTATTTGAAAAAGATGATGAATTAGGTGGCTTATTAATTTACGGTATCCCCGATTTTAAGATGGGAAAGTTCTACATTCAGCGCCGAATTGAACAGCTCCAAGCCGAAGGGGTGAAATTCCAGACCAACGCCGATGTTGGTGGGAATATTGATGCCAAAGATTTGCTCAAAAAATTCGACGCGATCCTTTCTGCTGTGGGTGCTAGCAAACCAAGGGATCTTAAAATTGAAGGTCGACAATTAAAAGGAATTGAATTCGCGATGCCATTCCTAACTCAGCAGAATCGTAGGCTGCTGGGCAAACCAATCGAAGGCCGTGAGTTGCTTGCCACTGGTAAGAATGTGCTGATTATTGGTGGTGGAGACACAGCCGCGGATTGTCTTGGTACATGTCATCGTCAGGGAGCCAAATCAATACTCCAGATTGATTACAATCCCCGCCCACCGGAAAATTATAATCCTGAGACTCCCTGGCCCATGTGGCCCAAAGTTTTGAAACTTTCCCCTGCCCATGAGGAAGGTGGAAGAAGGGACTGGCAAATTAAATCTTCCAGGTTTGTTGGTGATGCCCAGGGTAATGTGAAGGAATTGCACGCCATTAGAGTCAACCAATACTACGATGAGACCGGGGAAAGACAATTTGAGGAAATTCGTGGAACAGATGTTGTGTTCCCATGCGATTTGGTTCTGTTGGCCATAGGCTTTTCCGGACCTGAGGAAGGGCTACCCAAAACCATGGGATTGGAGCTGGACAAACGCGGAAATATATCAACCCCAAATGGAAAATATCGTTCAACCAATCCAAAGGTTTTTGCCGCGGGCGATGCGCGAAGAGGACAGTCTTTAGTTGTGTGGGCTATTGCCGAGGGAAGGGAGGCCGCCAGGGAAATTGACGAATTCTTGACTGGAAAGCCAAGCCAGCTCAAGGCGAGGGACGCCTCTTTGATTCAGGTTGGTATGCCTGTCAGATAAATGTGGAATCAGGCAATTACTTCCTGGATCACCTTTCCGGGGCTTATTGGAAGGGGCCTGTTTAGGTTGTCCTTTATTTCGGTTTTGTGCGAAATTCCAAGTTGATTGTAAATGGTTGCCGACAAGTCTTCCGGCCTTACCGGGTCCTGGGCTGGAAATGCTCCTTTGGAATCCGAGGAACCATAAACAAAACCTTTCTTAATTCCCCCTCCAGCCATCAGCACTGTGTAGCATTGGGGCCAGTGGTCCCTTCCGGAAAGATTGTTGATCTTTGGTGTGCGGCCAAACTCTCCTGCCCAAAAAACAAGAGTGCTTTCCAATAATCCTCTTTCTTCCAGATCGCTGATCAAAGTTGGAAGTGTTTGATTTGTGATCGGCAATAGATGATTTTTCATGATTGGATACATGGGTTTATTATTAAAACCGTGTGTATCCCACCCGCCCTCGCAACCTCCAATTGATTGGGAAAAATACACATTTACGAAAGAAACTCCAGCCTCTACCAACCTTCTTGCGAGCAGGCAACTTTGACCATAGGTGGTGCGTCCGTATTTTTTTCGAACAGATTCCGGTTCAGATGATAAATCAAATGCGGTTTTTAAACGATTCGACTGCAGCATTTCCAATGCCCGGTCAAAATTTTCCTGAATTCCTTTCGCTCGGATGGATTTTTCAATCAGCTTGCTGGTGTCATCAATTGCCTGCATCATTTCCTTTCTGTTTTCCAATCGTTTGCTGGTGAAAGAGGAGGGGAGCACCAATTCCGGCAATTTGAAATCAATGGAATTGGGGTCTTGTCCAATGAAAAAAGGATCATGGGATTTACCAAGAAAGCTGGCATGCTGGCCTGGAGTAACAGAGCCATCGCGAATGACATGGGGGAAAGAAACGAAGTTGGGTATGGGACCTTTACCGGGTCTTAGCTTGTCCACTATAGAACCCATTGCGGGTGCTAAATCCCTGCTATCCCGAAGCCGTTGGTCGTCAGATGGTGGGGAATAGCCCGTAAGGCTGTAATATCCTGCTGAATTATGATTCTTCATTTCATGGTGAACACTTCGGATAATGGTAACCTTGTTCATCAGGGGTGCCATTCCCGAAATCATCTCACAAATCGGAACTCCGGCCAGGGAAGAAGGAACTGGCTTATATGGACTTCTGTAAGCGTCAGGAACATTCGGCTTCATGTCGAATGTATCCATCTGGCTTGGCCCACCAAATTGATGCAGAAAAATCACAGCCTTGGCTTTGCTTGGAAGGGATGCTTTTCGTTCGAACCCCATTCCAAAGCCTGGATAGAACCCTGTGCTTAAAATTGCCGAATTTGTAAGAAAATTTCGCCTTGATAACATTTTTAATCCTGTTTGTTTGGATCAGATTTTTTGAATTCCTTGACTTTTACCTGCAAACCACCAAGCACATTAAGCCAATTCATATCAGTTGGGCCTTCGCTGAATTTCCAGTGAGTGGCATCCACCAAGACCTGATTCCAGGTAGGGTCGCAGGTAATCCATTGTTTTCCATCATAAATTTCGGCCCAGGCATGCCAGGCTAAGCGGGGTGGGTCAGAATCCATGTAAGCCAATCCACCTACCTCCCTTGCGGGAATCCCAATGCTCCTGGCCAGAGTAACAAACAAAAGGGAATGTTCTGTGCAATCCCCTTTCATTTTGGATAACACTTCTAAAGCGCTCTCGCTATTTGCAGCCATGGTTTTATCTAATTTTCCATACACCCATTTACACAATTTGGCAGCTTTTTCGAATTCACCTTTGGTTTCCCCAATGATTTCCTTGGCCACTTTGGTGATTTTTGGGCTATTACTTGTGATGTTATTAGTCGGTTGCAAGTAAAGCTTTCGAGTTTCAAAAGGTAGCTTGAATGGTTGCTTTAAAAAGTAATCTTTAAGCAAAATTACTTCATAAATGTCGTTCTCGATAATTTTAACCACTTGCCGATGGGATTCAGGGATAGCAAGTTGATTGGTTGCTTGAACTTGAAGGCGTAAAAATTCAACCGAGCGTGGGTCTCCCAATGGTTTATCTAACTTTATGGAGGATATTTCCATGAGATCCACTATGGGTTCAGGAATCTTCTTGGCTTGAATTTCCGTTTCTTTTCGAAGTTCCAATAAATTACCCATGCGTCCATGGATCACATTTGCCTTGTAATCAAGTACGGAGGTAAATATTGCTCCATGGGTAATTTGATCAACAACAGGATATCCCCGGGTTCCATCTTTTTCTTGTATTTCATATTTTTTGAAAATGAATTTTGTCGGAACATTAAAATCGTCTTCTTCCAAAGCGGTTGTATGACAACTAAATTCGCTGCCTGGTTTTAATTCTGAATTTAACCATTGAACAAGTTTGAGATGTGTGGAAAGGTTTTCCTTGGGTTTAGAAACTTCTTTTTGTTGAGTTGATTTATCAAACGAGCTTTTTAAAAAGTATTTGTTATTTTCCATAAATAGCTTCTTGGTTTTTTTAAATCCATTCTCATTTTGAAATTGATTAACTTGGAGAATATCTCCCTGCCCATCCAAAGAATAGATGGTTTCAATTGTTTCCTGGGAGACGGATTTTTGGCCAGCAAACTTTGCTATGAAATAGGATTGCTGGGTTAACTTTAGCGCCTCCTTGCCCTCAAATAGGATAATTTTCGAGATTTCTGAATCCCATCCCACTTTTTTGCCACCCATATAGTTTCCCAAAAATGATTGTTCTTTTTGGGATTGTGCGTATTCCTTTAAAGTATTCGCAAATAAATCCTTTTTCGTTTGCGATAACCCATTTGGAACAAGGTAAACGAAAAAGAAAACAAGTATGAATGTGTATTGTAATTTTTTCATGAGATTTATTGCCTGATCAGGAATTCTTTGCTGTTAAGAATACCCCAGTAAATATCTTCCCAGGCTTCCCGTTCGTTTTTACCTTCCGATAAAATCTGGAGGGCTTTTTCTATTTCATGTTTTGTGGGGATTCTTCCCAGAGCTTCCAAAAATAAATGATCAAGGTTCCTTTTTCTTGAGGCCTTATCGTTGGCAATTGTGCTTATTATATTGTTTGGGTTTGTAATCATGGAAAGCATATGATCCCCGGAAATCAGGTGAAAAGCTTGCCCTAGGGTATTGTCATCAAGTCTTTCGCATTCGCAGGTTAAAGATCTAACCGGTTTTCCAAACGAGAATAAGAATTTAATGGAAGAAACATCACTATTTTTACTCCTGCTTTCAAGTTTTGCACCCACTCCAGGGATACTATGGGCGCGCGATATTTCAGGATAATTTGAAAACTTTGGTGAGCTGCCGGTCACCTTGGATATACCATCAAATAATTCTTCCGCTTGTAATGGCCTGCTTATACCAAACGCAAAATTTCCTAGGTCGTCTGGATCGCCGTTTGTTTTTGGTCTTGCCTGGTAAGCATTGGACTGAACTATTAATTTGACCAGCGATTTTAAGCTGAAGTTGTTATCTTTTAAATAATTGGCAAGGGCATTAAGCAGTTCTTCTTGAATGGGCAAATTAGATTCTCTGAAATCGTCTATAGGATCCACTATTCCTTTTCCAACTAGGTGGAACCAGATTCGGTTTGCCTGTGCCCGTGCAAAGAATGGGTTTTCTTTGCTGGTGGTCCAATACGCCATTTGTTTGATCCAATTTTCATTTGAATTGGTGATTGCATTACCGGCAAGAAATGCCGGGGTAAGGGGGTTATTGGTGCGCGGATCTGAAATGGATCCGGTTCTGGCATTCCAAACTATTTGTTCCCCCACAAATTCATTTTTATCCAATCTGTCTGACTTGTTGTTTTCCAGAATCTGATATTGGATTCTTGAAAAAAAGGCCGAGAAGCGATGATAATCTTCTTGGGTCCATTTATCGAACGGATGGTTATGACATTTGGCACATTGAAGACGT
>JBEGQX010000346.1:0-8228 GCA_041180805.1 Planctomycetota bacterium | reverse complement strand
GAATCACCGGTTTTCTATTGAATGATCTGGTTCAGGAATCCGATGAAAAAGGCAATTCCATCGGTTTGGGTTTGGACCAATGGAAGCTCCGTGAATTGGAAGGATTATTAAGATCCATCCGTAAGAACCAACATTTGGAATCTGTCCAAAAAGGCCTTTACGCCAGGCTTAAGTTGGAAACTCAACATCCGGTTGCACTGTATTCCCAAGACACAAAAAAACCCCGTGGCGCAAAGAACGATAATTCGTTTCAACAATCTTTCAATAACAAATTATTCGACTTTTACCCAAATGATGGCAAACCACTGAACATTCTTGACCTTGGCTGTGCGGGAGGAGGCTTGGTTCGATCCTTGTTGGATGATGGTCATTTTGCCATTGGCCTTGAAGGTTCTGATTTTCCAAAAACTCATGGTTTGGGAGAATGGAGTACAATCCCAGGTAATCTTTTCAACTGCGACATTACAGAACCATTTCTTCTGGCTGAAGAAACGACAACCAGCCAACCTTTCCTTTTTGACATCGTTACAGCGTGGGAAGTGCTCGAGCATATTCCTGAGGAAAGACTACCCAAACTAATGGGAAACATTCGAAGCCATCTCAAGCCTGAAGGCAGAATTATATTCTCCATAGCAACATTTCCTGATTTAGATGAAGCAACGGGAACGAATTGGCATGTTTGCGTTCACCAGAAACCATGGTGGGTGGCGAAATTTAAGGAATTAGGTTATGATGAGATTACAAGTCATCCATTTGGAAAGGAGCATTGGCTAAGAGGTTCAGGTCATTGTCGGGGAGATTGGCACGAAGACGATGGCAAGGGTTTTCATTTAATTCTAAAACCCAGGGAATAGCAAGCCATGCACCTAATTATTGCAGACCATACCCTGAAAAATTTCCAAGGGCATTCCTTCGAGTATTGCAAATCGATCCGGGAAATTGCCCTATCCCTAGGCTGGAAGGTTTCGGTACTGGGGATTTCCGACATATCAACCGAAGCAAAAGAATCTTTGCAAGCTGAGCCCTTTTTCAAGTATGGCTTTTTCCATCATTTTCCCCTGCCGGGTGTATGCCGGGTTTTCCCTGAAATCACTCAAAAACATTTATGGGGTCGATGGAATTTCTTACAACACAACGCATCGTTGGAAAAAGATCTTTGCAAATTAATTCCAATTTGCAATCACAGTGAAAAGACCCTGATATTGTTCCCAACCTTTGGATTCAACGACCTTTTGGGGATCACCAAATTTGCGGAAAGATTAGACTGCCAAAGCCGTGTTCAAGTCGCCTTGGTAAAACACTTCACAAGCAGGCCAAATCTCTCCAAAGATATGCTTCCCCACTCCCTTTATAAAAAATGCTTCGATTACCTTAAAAAAAGCCACGCAAAAAACAGGATGCATTTCTTCGCTGATAGTAACGACCTAATTGACGAGTACTTATATTATTTTGAAGAACCCATGAAAATAGTGCCCATACCTCATACCTCTGAACCCGATATTTCATCCATTCCCCAAGATAAGCCGCTTGTTATTGGATACATGGGTGATGCCAGAACAAACAAGGGGTTTCACTACATTCCAGAAGCTATTGAAGTCGCAAGAAAAATTACCAAGACTGGTTTCCATTGTGAGATTCAAGCCAATATTCGAAACCACCCGGAATGGCAGGTTCGCCAGGCGGTTCGCATCCTTCAAGAAATGCCATACACAAGTCTATATCACGAAGCTCTAAATTCTGATGAATATAAAGCTCTAATGAAACGCGTCGACATTTTTGTACTACCCTACACCCTGGAACATTACCACAGTCAGACTTCCGGTGTATTTTCAGAAGCACGGGCCTTAGGCAAAGTAACAGTTGTATCTCGTGGCACATGGATGGCTCGTGAAGTACAGGAACAAGGTGGTGGTTTATTAGCCATTCCTGAAGATTCCAAAAGTCTGGGAGATGCGATTGCAGCATCTGTTGAAAACTACGGTCCGTTAAGAACCCGGGCCTTGGAATGCGCCAAAAATTGGGGGAAATACCATAATTGCAAAAGCTTTATCAATGAATTGATAGCTGGAATCCCTGGTATGTCTAACTAGGAGATTCGCCATGACTATTAAAATATCTTTTCTGAAAAAGAATCTGCAGGATCATTATCCCCGAGGTGCAAGGCGTGCAGCCAGGTCCATCGTGGAATGGATTGCTAACAACCCATCAAAAAATCACAACCTAATATGCCTCGGAGAGAAAATACCCAACAGCCGTCCGCTCAGTTTTTTTTCGGATGAGCTCAAACCCTGGCTTGATAGCAACTCTCTTTTTCTTCCAATGAATTCTCTGGAAAAAGTTTCATTCCCTGAATTTCGGAAGGTTCTTAAGAAACTTTTACCTCCTGTTTCTATTCCAATCCTGAAGAGTATTTTCAAGTTACCCAGAAAGCTTGCTCAAAAAACCAAACAATTTATTAACGCATTATCACAAAAAACACCCACCGTTACTGGCGCTAGCGAAAACATAATTGCAAACGAAGTGACTCGCCAAAACAAAATGCTTGCCATAAGTGAATTGGATGCCTTGATCTCGTTTGAACCGTTTGATGATATTTGGTCGCTACCGGTAGAGAACCATTCCGTGTTAAAAATAGGCTGGTTTTATGATGCGGTTCCCAAAAGAATTCACGAGGGGGAAGGTTGGCGACCGGAGTTATTCGATGTCGCAACCAGCCTTATGGTTTTAAGAGCGGACCATATTTTTTGCGATTCAAGATCTGCAGAAGAAGACCTGCATTACTTTTTCCCTTTATCCAAAGTCAAGACCTCGGTAATTCATCTGGGACATGACATCGAACGTTTTTCAAAGCGCAAACCTTGTGGGGAATTGAATGAACAGTTGCTTCAACTTGGGATTAACCCAATCATCCCCTACTTCCTATTTGTTGGAACGGTGGAACCCAGAAAAAATATCACTGGGATCTTGCTTGCCGCTCAAAAGCTAAAACAGGATTTTCCAGGGGATGCGTTTCAAATTATCATTGCCGGTCAGATTCCAGGTCAGGATGCAATCCGCAAATTGATCCATGAGACAAACAAAGTGGTTCCCATTCACGCCACGGAATACATATCAGATGAAATGGTTGCAAATTTGATGCATCGTGCAACAGCTTTTCTTTTCCCTTCCCTTTGGGAAGGATTCGGTATTCCAAATCTGGAAGCCATGACGGCAGAAACCTTGGTTATCACCTCAGACCTTGGCCCCATGCCCGAAGTTTGTGCAGAACATGCGTTGTACTGTGATCCCTATGACCACAGAAGCATTGCAAAAAAAATGCACGAAGCTCTTAAAATGCCCAGGGAAGAACGCAAGACAAGAATCGAGGCTGCAAAGTTATACGCTTCCCAGTTTACCTGGGAAAAAGCCGCCCATACGATGATGGCCAAAGTTGAAGAATTGCTCGCCGAGAAACAAAACAAGCTTTCCTAGGATTCTTCTTCTCCACCTTCCTCCTCGTTCTCCATCCAATCCGTTGGGTTATGAAACCCCTGCTCTGTGGGTCTTCCGGGAAGCCCAAGCGATTCTCGCATTTTGTCCATAAACCGGTTGGAAGCCAACTGCAGCACACGCAGACAACGCTGAAAAACACTTTTGGAATTTTCTATGGGGTCACAAAACATCTCCACCGCCGCCCATAACTTGTCCGCCAACTGGTATAACTTCACCACTTTCATCTCGGCATTGATGTCCATGATGAACTGGCTGGATTTTTCCTCCTCATCCGGAGTGCTTATTTCCCAAAATGCAGGGTATACAAGTCGAAAATATCCCGGGTCGGAATTTTCCACAAACAGTAGATAACTCTGCCCCTCGTGCTTAAAAAGAATGTCACCATCTTCATCGAGTTGCGGGCGATAGCCCTCTTCTCGAAGAAATTCCATGAAGAAGTCCTGTTTTTCTGACATGAATGACCCCGAATACCAAAAGATTTGATACTCAACTACCTTACAGGTAGCGGTGGTAACCTTGCAAGTAATTCATGGTTATTTAGGAAAGAAGTTCCAGAAAATGAACGGGGGAGAAATTTGCAGGGTATTTCTTTTCCTTGTCTAACACTTTTCCATTTCCGGAACTGTTGGAATTTGTCGCAACAATGGCAAGCTTTTTGGCGTCTTTGCCAACAGCAACAGCATGGCAGTTAGGATAATTAGAAACCGTGTGATAAGGTTGGTTTTCCTCTACATTCAAGAAAAACAATTTGCCATTACCAGGTTGCCCACTGCTTACAGCCACCAATTCCTTGTTATTCAGAAAACGAAGGTCATGCACAAAACCATCATTGTCACTGGAACCCTGAACAGTCTTAAGTTCCTTGCCGGAATTCCAATCAAAGATTTTAATAATTGTCATTCCCTGGACAAATCCTCCCGTGGAAGGCTTACAGCCTCCGCAAGCCATTAAATTTCCATCGGGGCTAAAGGCAATCGAACGTACACCACCAACATCCTGAATCCGATCAAGCTTGTAAAAAATAGATGCATCGAAAGATCTTTTTTTCTCCCCACTATGCACTACAAATTCATCCAACTTACCATTTAGATCACTTACCACCAAAGTTTTGTCATCCGGTGAAAAACACAAGGCCATGGGTTGGGATGAAGCATGGCTCCACTCTCGAATTTTGGAGCCATCCTTGGTGGAAAATAGCCGTATCATTTGGTCAGTGGCACAACTCGCAACAGTACTAGAGTCATTGCTAAGTGCAATTTTCTTTATCCAACCAGAATGAGCTTTGGGATTATGCCAGACTTTTTGAATATTTCCCCGTTGAATCTTGTGATAGGCCAGAGCTCCCCAAGAATCACCGCTTGCAAAACTTTCATCTTTGGAGGAACAATCGATGGATTGCACCCAGCCCTGATGTAATGCAATGGGCGGTAATTCCTCGTAAGAATCATTGATGAGTCGTATTTGTCCATCCATGCAACCAAGAACCAAGAATCTACCATCCTGGCTGAATCTGGCCGCATTTGCCTGAGACGGAAGGTTAACAGTTTTTGTGAGTTTGGTTTTCCCAGCCGGCTGGTCAGTCTTCTTTTGAAGGAACATTATGCAAGCACCTCCGTCACGGCTTTTTCTTCCTCATGAGCTACCGGAAGGGGCTGACCCTGATTGTCATATTCCAGACTGGCAGAATCCAAGCCCAAAGCACTGAACCAAGTATGGAACATAGATCCAATATCGTGAGATTTTCCCTCAACTTCGGTTCCAAGAGCATTTGTCTTGCCAGATACCAGTCCTTTCTTCAACCCGCACCCAGCCATGGCGCATGACCATGCCTCGGGCCAGTGGTCCCTACCATGGTGACCATTAATTCTGGGTGTTCTTCCAAATTCGGAAAGAACTATTACCAGAACATTGTCGAGCATTTTGCGATCATGCAAGTCATCCATTAAAGCTGCAAAAGATTTGTCAAATTTGGAAACCAGGCTTAAATGACCGTTGAAGTTATCCCCATGGGTATCCCAGCCATAGGAGGTAACCTTAACAAAACGCACGCCAGCCTCCAGCATTCTGCGTCCCAGGTATAAATGCCTGCCAAGATCCCATGAGCCATATCGTTCCGCATCCTTGGCGGAGACATTAGCGGGATCAAAAAGGTCCAACCTTTGCTGCAATTTGTCCGCCATGTCAAACACTGCGGTGGCAGCCTCGGAATTTTCTGGCATCCGTCCTTTTCGATACTGCAAATCCAGCTTCGCTCTAAATTCTTTTCTAATATCATCCAACTCTTTTGAAACGGTGTTGGCCCTGGGAAGATTATCTGGTGGCTTCCCATCCCCAAAAGCAATAGCCCCATATTTGGGACCTAGAAAGCCAGCATCTTTGCTGATGAATCCTCCGCTCAAGGGTTTAATCCAAACATAGGGAGGCATTCCCTCTTCGCACGGGCCCATCAGTTTACTGATTGCAGAACCAATATAGGGATAAGTTACCCCGCGATTTTTTGGATCACCCCGCTGGATTCGATCTACGCCGGCACTATGGGAATTATCCTTGGTGCTAAGACTGCGAACGATGGCCATCTTATCCATGTGCATTGCGGTTTTTGGCAGAAGTTCGGAAACATGTATGCCTGTCACATTGGTCGGTATTGCCCTAAAAGGGCCGCCAAAAGTCGTATTCGGTTTTGGATCCCAGCTTTCCAACTGACTGATTCCCCCATCCAACCAGATAAACATCACCTGCTTGTCTTTTTTCTTTATTGCTTCGGCAAATGCGGGGGAAACCATGCCGGCCGCCCCAACAACCCCCAAATGCTTGAACCATTTCCTTCGGGAAAGTTGGTGGTCCGTGGTGAAACATTTATGATTATTATTCATCGGTACAAGCCCAATTGTCCTAGTGATTCAGGTTAAATTCACTGCTGGCAAGCAAGCCCCATACAAGAACTTTATATTTGGAATCTTTGGCTTTCTTAAGCACTTCCAAGGCAGACTGAACTTCATCCTCTGATGGTTTTCGAATCAATGTTGACAACCATGCTAATTCGATTGCTTTTCGCTCATCCATGGTTTTTTCAAGCTGGGCCACCAGGGAATTTTCATCAGCCTCTAACAGCTTCAAAACTGTGGAATCGTTCAAAAGAAACAAAGCCGCTTGCAACGAAAAAGCAATTTCATCCTCAGGCTCTCTGCCGGCATTTGCAAAAGCTTTCATATACTTTTGCATCAATGCTTCTGGGAGGGGGGTCTCATCGACTGGTTTATCCTTGTTCCACCTGCCTGTTGCCACAAGAATAGATGCCAAAAGTTGCTCAGCGGAAAGACGCTTCTCCAAGCCATAGACAAAAAATTCCCTGGCGGGCAATTTTTGATCCATCCTGCTGGCTCTTTGATAGGTCTTGCTTTTGGCCAACTCCGAGATCAACCAGCGGACATCATACTTATGCGTTTGAAACTCTCTGGTAAGTAGGTCTAAAAGTTCAGGGTGTGAAGCCGGGTTTCCGGCATGGTGTAAGTCCAAAGGGTGAACCAATCCCCGCCCCATGACAAAAAACCAAATGCGATTTACCATATTTCTGGAAAAGCTGGCATTCGCAGAATCAGGCAAAGTCTTGGATAATTCCTCGAGAGGGCTGAATTTTGGCACTCCTTGCAATTTCTTTTTGGGATCGGGCGGAACCAGATACTCTTGCCCCTTTGGAAAATCCGGGATGGATACCTCCACCAAACCTGGAACACGCGGCCCGGTTTCTTTTTTCTCTTTCTTGAATACTGAAGCGTATTCCAATTTCTTGCTGGTTAACTTCTCCGCCACAAGCATGGTCTTAGCATCTTTCAGGTAAGTATTTTCAAAGAACGCAAAAAGACCTTTGAAGTCTTGCTGCTTGTATTCTTCAACAAAAAGATGGTCATGACATTCTGCACAGCGAAGGTCTTTGCCTAAAAACAGCCTTCCAACATCCCTTGCAAGGCCGGAATAATCGACCGGGTTTTGGCCATAGTTTTCCAGCCGCTTGGAAATAAAGAAGCCTGCTCCTGATTTTTGCTCCTCGGATCGCTTGCCCCTGAGAATTTCAGAAGCCATCACATTCCATGGTTTGTTTTCAAAGAAAGAGTTTTCAAGGTATTCTCGCCATTGAGGGTTATCCCCCAAGCGCTCCATGAAATGAACATGAAAGAAATCTGCCAGCCGTTTTGCACCCCTTTTGGAAGCCAAAGCTTTGTCAATCCAGGCTTTTCGTTTATCAGTACTTTTGTCTGCGAGAAAATCCTTTTGCTCTTGAAGGGTGGGAATGCGACCCAGAAAATCCAAGCTGGCTCTGCGAAGAAATTCCATATCATCGGCAATTGCCGCAACAGCCATTCCCTTTGCTTTCTGCTCGACCTGTCGGTCTATCAATTCATGCAAAGCTTCCTTCGCATTCAAGGAGGCTGAGAAGAAAAAAACAACACACACAGATGAATAGAAATAATTAAATCGCATGGCGGGAACTCAAGGGTTCTAAAACCAACTCATATATCTTAAATCTTCATAACGACCAAACAAGAAATAATTGATGTTTAAAAAGCTTTCCTGGCATGCACAACACGCTGTATCTGGGCCCCATCCGAAATCGTGGCTAACGATTCCAAACCCACCGTATTCTTGATTAGGCGGGTAACCGCATCTGCCTGGCCAGCACCAACCTCCATGAGTAAATGTCCGCCATTTTTAAGGCTGGCAGGCGCCTGTTTAATAAT
>JBEGQX010000345.1:0-15329 GCA_041180805.1 Planctomycetota bacterium | reverse complement strand
AAATAGAACGGGATGCGCTGGTTCGTTTATCGCAGGAAAAGAACGAGCCGAAGAACCCGGATACCAAAGTGCTAAAAGGAATTGAAGATAAAACTTTAGAGTTTCAAAAGTTGCAAGGTGTTGTTGTTGAATTGACAGAAAAAGAAAAAGTGGTTTTGAGAGATACCCAGAAGCTTCAATTAACCAGGGAACAATTGGCTGCCCGTACAAAAAAGCTAGAAGATGAAATCGCACTCTGGCGGAACAAAAAAGGGCCGACCCAGGTGGTGAAATACCAGACACCTGTGAGTAGAAATCTGCAATCGGAAGAGTTGATTTTTGAATGCCGAAACGGGAAAGTTTGCGCTGTCGATATTGGGGCAATGATGGAAGAAATATCCGATAGAATGCAGGAATTGGGTGAAAAGTTAAGGAGCAGGTGGGAGGTTGAGGAAGTAACACAACCTCATGGTCCTTTTAAACTGCGATATACTCTTGAAAGAGAGCGTAGTGCCATTGAGTTGGCAAATCCCTCTTTGCCACCAAATGATCGGGCTAATTTTCGATTTGCTTTAACTGGATGGGTGCTTGAACCATTAGATAAAGATCGTGGAGAAACGCTTGAGCAGGCATTGAAGCCTGATTCGGAATTTCTCAAAATCATTCTTGGATTGGATGGAGAGCAAACCGCCGTAAGCTTTTGCGTATATCCAGACAGTTTTTCTGTTTACCGAAGGTTAAGGGATCTTGTACACGAAAGAAACATAGTTGTAGCGGGGCGCCCTCTGGTAAAGGATGCCCCTATCGCTATGTCAATCCGCAAAGGAACCGCTTCGAGGGGGCAATAATTAAATTCCCACCAAGTAGCCAAATCGTTTGGTGAATTCCTCGGGCGATTTACCGACAGATTTTGAAAGAGTTGCCAAGGATTCTGGGTTTGTGAAGTCTGCCTTGGTTAGCCTGATCATGAATCTTTTGGCACATTCAAAATATTCGCTTTGAATGTCAACTTTGCGGTTCTGCATGCGCTTGGTGGATGGGTTAATGATTGTCTGGAATGGAATCGGTGTCATCTTGCCTTCCACAATGGAAATGACAGCTCCGGTTTTTCCAGCAAGTTCGGATCCCAGGAATTTTATCGCGCCATAACCCAAGTCTCTTGTGTAGTCGGCATCGAATGGAATCGGATCGACACAACGCAACTCATAGCCAATGTCTTTATCTACAATAGTGTAGTTGATATTGAATTCGCTTAATTTAATTGCAAGTCTGTCTTTTACCATTCGACCAAAAGCAATTTCCGCGATTCGCAAATGACCGTGTGCGTCTCTTTCAATTCGGCCATATTTTTCAAGTTCACCCGGTGGAAGACTTGCGAGGCCTTTTTCGCCAATTTCTTCCATAAGGCCTTCGGCGAGAACTGCAACTCCGAAATTATTTCCCTGAGACTTTCGCTTGATTACAGAGCCAACAAGAATATCAACTATCTCATCCAGGTTGACGCCCTTGCCTTGGAATTCTTCCGGAATTACGGAGATGGTTGCAGCAGCACCTTTGCCGATTCCAAGAGCGAGATGGCCTGCCGCGCGACCCATGCTAACAACAAGATACCATCTAGATGTTGTTCTTGCGTCTTCCGCAAGTGCGCGAACTATGGAAACACCATAGTGCCTTGCTGTTTCGTAGCCAAAAGTCGGCACCCCGGGAGGCAGGGGTAAATCATTATCAATGGTTTTTGGTACATGCGCGACCCGAATGCTGCCATTTGCCTTTGCGTAAACCTGACTACCTGAAAAGGCAGTATCATCGCCACCAATGGTTACCAGTTTGGTAATTCCAAGTTTCTGGAAAACATCTAGTACCGTTTTCAAATCAGCCTCATTTTTGGCAGGGTTGGTTCTGGCGGTTCCCAGAATAGAACCTCCCTTGATGTGAATGCCTTTAACATCATCGATGGAAAGTTTTCTGAAATGGTTGGTGCTACCCTTTACAAGGTTTTTAAAGCCATCTTGAAAACCCAAAACCTCATAACCTTGCAAATTAGCTTCTATGGCAACAGCAGATATGACACCATTAATTCCTGGAGCCGGACCACCGCCAACTACAATTCCAAGTTTCTCACCAGCATTGTTGGTTTGCATGTCAATAAACCCCATTTTATTATTTCTTGGAACCCACAGTTTTCCACATAATCAATTTAGAATCGAGGCCAGCCAAAGGCCACCGGGAATAAAACCGTTTAGGCAGCAAGCCTTTTTGGCCTTGAAGAAATGTGGAATAGTCCAAATACTTCTTCTTCAGATAATCCCAACGATGTTGGAAGTCCGCCGTTCCCAATAATTTCAGCAAACAACCTCCGTTTTGCATCCAACACTTCTGCGATTCTTTCCTCGATGGTTTTTAACGACACGAATCTTTTGACAAATACTGTGGATTTTTGCCCTAATCGGTGGGCACGATTAATGGCTTGGTCCTCAATGGCTGGGTTCCACCACCGGTCAAAAAGAAATACATAATTTGTAAATTGCAAGTTTAGCCCGACGCTGCCAGTACCATAACTCATTAAAATCACATGGGAATCCGGGTCTTCTTTGAATTTGTCTAATACACCCTGCCTTAAGTGAGAAGGCACCTTTCCGTGATATAGCAAAGGATTGAATTCTTTAAGGTGTTCCGCGATGTGTTCCAATGGTTTAACCCATTGCGAGAATATGATTGCCTTTGAACCGTTAGCCGCAACTTCTTCCATGTCCGATTTAAGTTGCTCTACCTTGGCACTCATGCCGGTTAATGGATCAAAGTTGCATATTTGCTTTAGACGCATAACAAGTTCAAAAACATGCTGAACCGTTATAGTTTCGCCGAGTTCATCCAGATGAATGATGCCTTCGTTTTCAGCCCGGTCATAAGCGGCCCTTTGAGAAGGGGTAAGTTCCAGCAAGATATCTTGGATTATTCTTGCCGGCATATCCGGGGCGGCGGTTTCCTTGGTTCTTCGAATGATATAATCCGAAGTCAGATTCTGGAGAAGTTTTGGTGGTGTTTCTTTTGGAATGCGGCCAGGATCCACAAAATTAAAAATGTGCACCAAATCATCGGGCCGATTTTCAATGGGTGTTCCTGTCATTGCCCAACTTCTAACCCGGTTTAATTTGCAAACAGCCTGGGCAGTTTTGGAATCCCTGGATTTAATTCTTTGAGCTTCATCCAGTACAACCAGATCATATTGATTGTCGCCTGCCACATTTTCCAGGACATCTCTGGTTAGAAGTTCATAATTGACAAGCTTGACTGGAGAATTTGAAGTGTTCCAGATTAATTTTCGCTGTTCGGTGTCGCCGTGAATAACTTCAAAAGGCAGGTCAGAAGCCCACAACTTTAATTCCCTGCTCCAGTTTACAACCAGAGGTTTAGGACAAACTATTAACACATTTTTTAATATTCCGCTGCGAAATAATAGTCTGGTTGAAACAATAACCTGAATAGTTTTTCCCAAGCCCATTTCGTCGGCGATAAGGGCGCTGTTTCTCGGCATAAGAAAGGCAATTCCCTTAATTTGATACGGGAATGGCTTGAATGGTAAACTTACTTCTTTACCGGTGAATACTTCTTCAATGGGTGGCTGAAGAAGGTACATCAACCTTTCCTTGAATTGGAACATATCCTTGTGAGGTTTCAGCCTTGTGAGTGGGATGGCTGGTTTTTCCAATTCAATGTTTTCTTCTAGTTCCTGATGTTTTTCCGAAATCAAAAGATGCGTGGGGGTTTGTGCATCTTTGTTGAAAGCAGGATTTACCTCGCTTGGAGTTGGGAATTTCCAACCTTCAGTGGTTATTTTGGGTTCTAAATCTGGTAAAGAACGAACCCAGGGAAGATTAGAAAGAAGTGGAATATTTCTTGTGTTTGCAGAACCGTTTTTGAATCCAATATCCGGGGTTAATTGATTCACATTGAAAAGCATGGAAATGTTATGAATATCCGGGGCATTAAAAGCCTCCTGTTCTTTCTCCCCACAAGCAATGTGTGCCAAAAGTTCAGGATTCATTAAAACCTTTCCGCGATAACCAATAATACTTAAACCTTTTCGGGATAAGGTCAAACCTGCTTTAGCCTTAAGGCGAAAACTGCTGCTAAGAAGGCTATAAAAGGTCATTTATAAATGGGTCATATTAAGGCTGTCGATTCTAGCGGGTTTAAAAGTAATCGAATGATTTTTATGTGCCGATTTATTTATCTAATTCCGATCGTAGTTCTTTAATTAAATCATGAATAATTTCCGTATTTGTAATGGATTTTGCCGCATATTCCAACCTTTTTGCTATATTTGTCACTTCGGAAAAACCATAAAGACCTCCGGCACCACTTAACTGGTGTGCTTCTTTTTGAATGCCCGGGTAGTCTTTGGTTTTGAAGTAATCGGATATGCGCTCTAGTTTGGTGTTAGCCGTGATAAGAAATTCCCGAACTAATTCCATTGGTATTTCTTCTTGCTGCCTGAAAGAAGAATAATCGCCCTTTGGAGTGAGCGTGAGGTGAATTGCAAGAACTTCAAGTAATTTTTCCCTGTCAACGGGTTTAGTTAGATAAGCGCTAAAACCCTTTTCAAAACAAAGTTTCTCGTCCTCACTGGTGGCGTTTGCGGTGAGGGCAATAATTGGAATTGAATAACCGGTTTTTCTTAAAATTTGGGTTGTCTGGATACCGTCAAGGATTGGCATCTGGATATCCATAAGCACAAGATCGAATTCCTGGGCCTGAATTTCTTCCAAGGCCCTTTGCCCATCGGAAGTGATCGTTACGTCGAACCCTTCTTTTTCCATAACATACTTTAAATAAATCTGGATGTCTTCGCTGTCTTCGACCAACAAAATATTGGCGCTGTTGGGTATTGAGAGGGTACTGGTGATATTTGAAGACGGTTTGTAGCTGGATGAAACCAATCTGGATGGTTCTTCCGTTTTGTTCATGTCCTTGTTTTCCAAGGGCAGGAAAAAAGAAAACGCAGACCCTTGGTGCTCCATGGCGTTAACTTGGATTACACCTCCAAGGAGATTAGCCAGTTTATTCGCGATCGTCAGGCCCAATCCTGTGCCTTCTGTTCGGGCTCTAGCGCCTCTTCCAACTCTAATAAATGGTTTGAATAGATCTTTGATTTGGTTATCTGTCATTCCCGGGCCATGATCAATTACTTCAAAAACCAAAAAGTTATTGTCTCTTTCCCCAAAAGTGACAACTTTAAGATGAACTTCTATGTCACCTTTTGGGGTGTATTTGACCGCATTACTAATAAGGTTGACTAGGATTTGGCGTACCTTGGTAATGTCAGTTCTTATAACGGCAGGGATTTTTCCATGAGGAATACCAACCAATTTTAAACCTTTGGTGTGGGCCTGAATTTCAAGTGTTTCAAAAACCCCGCAAAGTGTGAACCAAGGGGAGCAAGGCTGGCGATTGATGTCGATTTTTCCAGCTTCAATTTTGGAAAAATCCAAGATGTCCTTGATAAGTTCCAACAGGAACTCTCCGCTTTTACCCATTGCGCTTGCCATTTTTTTTCGATCTTCCTTGGAAAGGCTGTCCTCCGCGAGAATATGGGCATAACCAAGGATCGATTGCACGGGTGTGCGTATTTCATGGCTCATGTTTGCCAGGAAGGATGTTTTTTCACGGGTGGCTTCTTCAACTGTTTTCAAGCGGGAAGTGAGTCCACTGGTGGAAAGAGTTCCTGGTTCAATTTCAAGAGCATGGCAATCAAAGGTGTCATCTTCGGCACCTGAGTTGTTTGTGCGCACAAATTTGCCATGAAAAAAAGCAATGCTCGAGTTTTCCATCGGGATACTAAATTCCATGGAAAATGATTTTGGGAAATGCGTCAAATCATTTGCAAGGTTTTTGAAAGTCGTTAATTCATCTTCTGCCAACAAATCAAACCAGACATTTGTTTTTTTAATTTCCGAAAACGGATTGTCTGACAAAAAAACACCCTGAGAATCCATCATCCAATGAACGTAACTCGGAAAAATCATGGTGCCTTGCTTTCCCAGAACAGTTACCACGAATTGTAGCGCAAATAAGTTCCCTGCGGGAAATTTTTACCGGGATTAGACTTGCCCTTTCGATAAGATATTAAATTGGAAATGATAAGATGACCACTGAAAAGAAACTATTTATCACTGGCAAATTGGCAGAGCCATCCTTGAGAAAAGTTCTTAAAGATGTCTCAAAACAAGCTGGATTTGAATCAGAAATAATTACATTGCCTATTAATGTTGTTGCGTTGGCGACTCTGGATTGGATAGGTTCCCATATTCAATTGCCAGAAGGAACCAAAGAGATTGTCATACCCGGTTTATGCAGAGGGTCTGAGCAAGCCCTCGGAGAACTTTTGGGGGTTTCGGTGGTAAGGGGACCTAAAGACCTTCGTGACATTGGCGAGTTTTATAAATTGGGAAATAATCAGAGGGAAAATTACGGGAAGCATTCGCTTGAGATTATCGCAGAGATAAATCATGCCCCGGATTTGAATTATGGGCAAATTCTTGACAAAGCAGATGAATTGGTTGGGCAGGGGGCGGATGTTATTGATCTTGGTTGCAATCCAGGATTCACATGGGAAGATTTGGGCCGAACTGTTCAAGGCTTAAAAAGAAATGGAATCAAAGTTTCCATTGATACTTTTAACAAGGTTGAAGTTTTTGCTGGTGTGAGGGCGGGTGCAGATTTACTTCTAAGTGTTCATGATGGGAATATCAAATCCCTCGTGGATCTAGATGTGGAGTTTGTCGTTGTTCCCCAAAAACCTGGGGACCTGGTAAGTATTCAGAAAACTGTGGATGTATTGCTTGCTAAGAACAAACAATTTCGCATAGACCCCATTCTTGATCCCATGCCATTTGGTTTTACGGAATCACTGGTCCGATATTTTGAGGTCAGAAAATTATTCCCGGAATTTCCAATGATGATGGGGGTTGGAAATATCACAGAATTAATGGACAGCGATAGTTCCGGAATCAACACCATACTGGTGGGGATTTGTCAAGAATGCGGAATTCAAAGCGTATTAACTACTTCGGTTATTAATTGGTGCAGGACTACCGTTCGAGAGTTGGATATCGGTCGAAGGTTGATGCAATATGCTTTTGACAACAAAACCATTCCAAAGCGCTTGGAGCCCAAGTTGCACTTGCTAAGAGACTCGAGCTTGAGAAGGTATGGCCTTCATGCATTGCGGGAAATTGCTTCCCAGATCAAGGACCGTAATTTCCGGATCTTTGCGGAAGATTCCAGAATTTATGCCATCAACAACCGCTGTTTTTTATCATCGGATGATCCCTATGAACTTTATGAATATTTAATTAGGTATGAGGATATTGATCCTTCGCATGCTTTTTATCTTGGCTATGAATTTTGCAAGGCGCAAACGGCTATTCAGTTGGGAAAGAACTACACTCAAGATCAAGAGTTGGATTGGGGCTTTCTGACCATTAAAGAACTGACTCACAGAAATCCCGGTATCAAGAACATTAAAAATTCAGGTTCTGATGAAAATTGAGCCCTTGGTTTTGAAATTGAATTTTAAAATAACCCCTATTGAAGCTTTTAGGCGGTTAAGTGCATTAAAGCACCTCTTTTTTTTAGATGGTGGAACTACTGGGGGAAAATTCAGTTTTTTAAGTGGTGATCCCTGCGCTTTCCTTGAGCTTCAAAATGGCAATCTGTGTTTCAAGGGTCTGAAAAATAACAATAATTTGAAGCCATTAGACTCTCTGAAAGAAATATACAGATCCGTTAAATTGAAAAATATTCCAGATCTACCATTTTTTCAGGGTGGCTTGGCAGGTCTCTGGGGGTATGGGTTAAATTGTTTACTAGAGAACATTCCCCCAGTTTCTGATGAAGCCATAGAGACCCCTGATTTTGCCTTGGGGTTATATGATTGGAGTCTTGGCTTTGATTTAACCACCGAAGAAGCTTACATCTTTTCCACCGGTTTGCCAGAAACTGAAACAACACAAAGACTTCAAAGAGCCAAAAAGCGTCTAAATCAAATACTTCATGTTTTACAAAATGGTCCGGCCACAATTGATCATGAATGGGTTCCGTTTTTAAAATACGAGCTTCAAAATAAATTCCCTCAAAAGGATGGTTTTTTAACAGATGTAAGCATGACTGATTATTGTGATGGTGTTGCAAAATGTGTTGAATATATTCATGCCGGTGATTGCTTTCAGATTAATTACACGCAAAGGTTTTGGTATCCCGCCTTTTGTTCCGACAAGGAGCTTTATTTGCATATTCGCAAAGAGTGTCCTGCGCCATATTCTGGTTACTTTGAGACCACTAGCGGGGTAATTATCAGTGCATCTCCTGAAAGATTTATTTGGTCGGATGGTTCTAGTGTAACAACAAAACCTATTAAAGGCACGCGCAGGCGTGGTTCTACGATTGAAGAGGATGAAAAGCTTGCGAATGATTTGGTTCATAGCGCAAAAGATCGCGCTGAAAATGTGATGATAGTTGATTTGTTGCGGAATGACCTCGGTAAAAGCTGCAAGTTTGGCAGCGTCAAAGTTGATGAAATATGCAAACTTGAATCGTACTCTAATGTCCATCATTTGGTTTCCTCAGTTTCAGGGGTTTTGAAAGATGGCTTTGATAATTTAGACCTTCTGTTGGGTTGCTTTCCGGGAGGTTCTGTAACTGGCGCACCAAAAGTTCGGGCTATGCAAATCATCGCGGAATTGGAAAAGTCTCCCCGGGGAATTTATTGCGGAATTTTGGGTTATCTCGGTTTTAATGGGGCAATGGATACAAATATCCTTATTAGAAGTATTTATTCGAGTCGGGGATGGTTGCAATTTGGTTCCGGTGGTGGAATAGTTTCCGATTCCATGCCGGAATCGGAATATCAAGAAATGCTTACAAAAGCATCGGGGCTAATTCGGGCTATTAAGAATCATCCCTTAAATAATTTAAAATTTTAAAGAAATAACGCTGGGGATTGAACCTTGTGGCTTTGAGATGATTGAAATATTGCTTCGCATAGTGCGATAGTTTCAAGATTATCTTGACCGCTTACCTCGGGTTCCTGATTTTTCTCTAAAGCCACAAGTAATTGAGACATGGTCCCAACGAAGGCATCTGGGAACCAGGCTTCGGTCCATTCAGGTTTAAGCCAGCGTTGGGTTTTTATGTTCGTAAACTCCAGTGTGCTTGGCGTTTTTGTTGGATAAGATGGCCAGCCTATGGTTCCCCTGGCGGTTCCCTCTGTTCCCTCAATTCTCCAGCGAATATAGATGTCTGAGCTGGCACCTTCCTTGGCGGGACCTGTCCAGACATCATCCCAGGCACTGGCCCGTAGACCGGAGTCATATTCCAATATGTAAAGATTGATCCCATCCCTGTGATTGAATTTGGTGCGTGGATCCTGGGTTGTGCTTCCGAAAACTCTTTCAGGCAATCCAAACCAATATCGGAAAGTATCAAGGTGATGGATGCTCATGATGTAAGTTGAAAGGGAGGAAAGTTTTTCACTCCAGGGCATCCAATGCGGAATGGCTCGCATTTCAATGGTGGCCAGGATTGGGGTTCCCAGCAAATTGCGATTCAGTAATGATTTGGCGACGCGTATCGAGTGATCAAATCGCATGTTTTGGTTTACAGCTAAGCGGATGTTGTTTTTGGCACAAGCATCCACGATTTGACGGGCAGTTTTTATATCCATCGCTAGAGGTTTTTGGGCAAGAATTCCCCTAAGGCTTCCCGGATTGGACAAAGCTTTGAATATTATCTCGGGCTGCACATCTGGAGGGACAGCGATGTCCAGCACATCAATGTCGCCAGAACCGCACATCTGCGTTACATCTGAATAAATCTTCTTGATGTGGTGAAGTCTGGCAAGATTTTCGGCGGCTTCCTTGTTTCGAGAGCAGATGGCCTTTAAGTTCCATCTCATGTTGGAGTAAGAGGGGAGATGGCAATCTGCCATGATGAAACCACTGCCAACACACCCAATTCTCAGGTTGTTGGAGGCTGGTAATTCCGGAAGTCTGCTTTTGACTAATTCGGATAAAAGTTCGCTGTAATCGTTAGTCATGGGATTGGTTAGGTTGGGAAATTACGCGTAGCTCCCTTGGAAGAGGGAAATGCACATGTTCCTCACGGATGATCTTACTTTCAATTTCCGCGCCATATTCGGTCTCAAGGAATTTGACACACTCTTCCACAACATCTTCGGGAGCACTTGCTCCGGCGGTAATCAATACTTTATGCGCGTCTTTTAGCCAATGTTTTTGGATTTCATGAACGGAGTCTATTAGATAAGATTTGGCTCCTTTTAGCTTTCCAAGTTCGGCAAGCCTGTTGCTGTTGGAGCTATTTTTGCTGCCAAGAACCAGTACCACATCCGCATCAGAAACCAATTCCCTTACAGCTTCCTGCCTGTTTTGTGTTGCATAGCATATGTCTTCCTTGGAAGGCCCTACTATGGTTGGAAATCTTCTTTTTAAAATATCGATAATCACCTGAGCTTCATCGACGCTTAAAGTCGTCTGGGTTAGGTAGGCAAGTTTGGTCTCTGGTGGAATTTGGATTTTCTCCGCATCCGATGGGTCTTGTACCAGAATCATACTTTCTGGAGCTTCCCCCATGGTACCAAGGACTTCGTCATGTCCTTCATGTCCAATTAAAAGAATTTTGAAGCCTTCTGATGCGAACCGAATTGCTTCCTTGTGAACTTTGGTGACTAGGGGACATGTAGCGTCTATGGCCCTTAAATTTCTTTCCTCGGATAGTTTTCGTATTAAAGGTGCTACCCCATGTGCGCTGTAAAGGACAGTTGCCCCTTCAGGTATTTCCTCTATGGAATCAACAAAAACCACACCTTTTTTCTTAAATCTTTCTACTACAGGTCGATTATGAACAATTTCGTGATAAACAAAAATGGGCGTGCCAAACATTTGCAAGGCTCGCTCCAAGCTTTCTATAGCCATATTTACCCCGGCACAAAAACCACGGGGATTTGCCAAAGTTACTTTCATATGCATCTCCTTTGCTAAAGAATAATCCTAGCAAAGTTATGGTTTAACGATAAAAGAAAAAGCCGTGCCAGTTGCACTGGCACGGCAAAAAGTTCTACAACCTGTTTGATGGTTAGAATTTTACCCCATCCTTGGCGGGGATGATCCATTTCTTGCCATCTTTTTCAACCACCTTGCCTTTAACGGTGCCATTCGCGGGGCCACCACAAACTTTGTCATGGTAGCTTTCTGCCTTGCCGTTATCTTTGAAATAGTAAGTCACTTCTTTGCCATTTTCTTTTACCTTAATGGCATGACCGCAGTCAGGGGTTTCACTTAATGCACACTTTGTACACATGACTTCACCTTTGAGGGTGACCTCTTTCCCTTTTTCTTCTGCCGCAATTACCAAGCCCGCAACACAAAACAAAGCTATTCCCAACAACATAATGATGTTCTTCATGTTTACTCCTCTTGATTGTTTACCGAAACCAACTTATTTATTGTCTAATCCAGTCGAAATTTCCAGTCCTATTTTCGTATGCCATATTCGTTTGACTTTTCTTCCACTTTTAATAGCATTTCCTTTTGTTGTTTAATAATCAAGAATTACGATGAACGCATCCGACAAGGCAGAAGCTTTAATCGAGGCATTGGCTTATTTCCAAGCTTTTCGCGGTAAAACCGTGGTAGTGAAGCTTGGGGGTAGTGCCATGGATGATGAGCAGGCTTTGGTTAAAACTTTGCAAGGCTTGTTATTTATGGAAACAGCCGGAATGAAGGCGGTTGTTGTTCATGGCGGTGGCAAAGCTATCGATAAGGCCATGCAGCAATCCGGCCTAGTTCCGAAAAAAATAGCAGGCAGAAGGGTTACCGATGATCAAACCCTTCGGATAGTTAAGGATACATTGATAAATGATTCGAACGCATCTATTGTAGCTCATTTGCGCAAACTTGGCGGACGTGCCGTACCCATGCATTCCGGAAGTATGCATGCTTTATTTGGATCAAAACTGTTGCTGCCAACAGATGCCGGTCCGGTGGACTTGGGGCATGTGGGGACAGTGGATTTAGTTCAGGCAAGTTTAATTAACGATTTCATAGAGGGGGGCGTTATCCCGGTCATCCCTTCTCTTGCGGTAGATGTGGATAATCATGATCAATGGTTGAATGTGAATGCTGACACAGCGGCATGTTCTGTTGCCGTTGCATTAAAAGCTGAGAAGTTGGTTTTTATTTCTGACATGCCGGGAATTCTTCGCGATAGAAATGATCCTTTAACCCTTATATCCAGCTTGAATGAGGCTGGTTGCAAAGAATTAATTGCCAGCAAGGTTATAGATTCCGGCATGATTCCAAAAGTTGAGGCTTGCTTGGATAGCCTTCGTAAAGGCGTTGGCAAAACACACATGATTGATGGTCGAAAAAACCATTCACTTCTTCTAGAGATATTTACCAACGAAGGCACCGGTACTGAGATTACCATTAATTAGTGCCTTTGGAATTAATACTGGAGTTTTTGGATGAATGAGGCTTTGTTAAATACTTTTCAGAAATATGTCATTGGAAACTACCGGCGTTATCCGGTTTGCCTTGTAAAAGGGGAAGGGTCTCGCGTTTGGGACGATCAGGGGAATAGCTACCTGGATTTTTTTCCGGGTTGGGGATGTGGTTTGATAGGCCATTGTCCGCCAAGGTTGGTAAAAGCCGTTCAAGATCAAGTTGCAAAGCTTATTCATGTTCCGAATACTTGGTACACAGAACCACAGGGGTTGCTGGCAGAACAGTTAGTGCGTAAAGCTGGCTGGGATGGTAAATGTTTTTTTTGCAACAGTGGTACCGAGGCTAACGAAGCTGCGATTAAAATTGCCAGGTTAAACGGTGGCCCTGGCCGTTTTAAAATCATTACCGCATTAAATAGTTTTCATGGCAGGACATATGGTTCCCTAAGTGCCACCGGTCAGCCTAAATATCATCATGGGGTGGAACCCATGCTGCCAGGGTTTTCATATGTTCCATTTGGCGATTTGCATGCCATGCGAAAAGCTGTTGATGCGGAAACTTGCGCAATCATGGTGGAGCCAATCCAGGGAGAGGGCGGGGTTAATGTTCCTTCCGATGAATATCTCCCCGGTTTGCGAAAGATTTGCGATGAAAATAAACTCATGCTGATTCTGGATGAGGTTCAATCCGGAATGGGAAGAACAGGGAAGTGGTTTTCACACCATCACTGGGGAATCACCCCCGATTGCGTTACTTTGGCTAAAAGTCTTGCAGGTGGAGTCGCCTGTGGCGGATTGATTGCCCGGGAACCATTTGCTTCTAAATTAGTGCCCGGAACACATGCTGCTACTTTTGGGGGTAATCCTATTGCGTGTGTCGCTGCCTTGGCAACCATTGAAACTATTGAACAGGAAGGATTGCTGGAGAGGGGATTGCGGCTCGGTAATATGTTTAAACAGAGGTTTGAGGCATTCAAGGCCAAATGTCCTTTGATTGTGGATGTTCGAGCCAAGGGGACCATGGTGGGGATTGAATTGAGCCAGGATGGCACCTCGATTGTGCAAAAATGCATGGAGAAAAAGCTTTTAATCAATTGCACTCACCAGACCGTAATTCGTTTGCTTCCTGCCTTAAATCTTACAGACGATGAATTCGAGGAAGGTTGCGCAATTCTAGAGTCAGCCTTACTTTCCAACTAGCAAAGCAATGATCAGGAATGCTGATATGAGACACTTGATTACCATGCTGGAGTATAGTCAGGCAGAGTTTGAATCTTTGCTTGAAATGGCAAAAAAAATTAAAGCCAACCTCTTGAAAGGTAAAAGGCCTGATTACCTTCCCAGAAGAGTTCTGGGACTTATCTTTGAAAAGCCTTCCTTGCGAACCAGGGCTAGTTTTGAAGCTTCTATGGCGCAAATGGGTGGGGCCAGCATTTTTCTAAGCGCCTCTGATGGGGCGATTGGCAAACGAGAGCCAGTTGCGGACTTTGCCAGAACCTTAAGCAATTATGTGGATGCGGTTGTTCTAAGAACATTCGCCCATGAAACCATCGAAGAGTTTGCCCAAAATTCCTCGGTTCCAATTATCAATGGCTTGAGTGATTACTTGCACCCTTGTCAGGCTTTGGCGGATATCCTGACAATCCAT
Source organism: Planctomycetota bacterium (assembly GCA_041180805.1). Classification (GTDB taxonomy): domain Bacteria; phylum Planctomycetota; class Planctomycetia; order Gemmatales; family Gemmataceae; genus JBEGQX01. The sequence goes on along the minus strand of JBEGQX010000345.1, from coordinate 1,182 downwards.
GAAGAACTGGGCTCAAAGCCAGGTAAAAAAATTGTTTTTGTGGGTGATGGTAACAATGTCTCTCGCTCACTGGCAATTGCCTGTGCGCGTTCAGGGTTTCATTTTACCTTGGCAGGGCCAAAGCCATATTTCTTTGATAAAAGTTTCCTGGAGATGTATTCAAGGGAGTTCCCTAAATGCCCTATCGAGCAGACCGCTGACGCAAACTCTGCCGTTAAAGACGCTGATGTGGTCTATGCGGATGTTTGGACAAGCATGGGGCAGGAAAAAGAGCACCAGAAAAGGCTTAAGGAGTTTATGCCCTATCAGATTAATGAAAAACTATTAAAGAAGGCACCCGCTCGATGCAAATTCATGCATTGCCTGCCTGCACATCGGGGTGAGGAAGTTACAGCCGCCGTGATTGATGGACCCCAAAGTATTGTGTTTCAGGAAGCTGGAAATCGGATGCATATTCAAAAGGCGATTCTTTGTAATTTGATTCTTAATTCTTTTAAAGTTTGATTGGATGGGTGCTTTGATGCAGCGTTTTGATGGAAGAAAACCCGGGGAATTAAGGACGATCAAATTTAAGCGTGGTTTCACGAGGCAAGCGCCGGGAAGTGTGCTTGTTAGCATGGGTAAAACCACGGTTTTATGTACTTGCACCATAGATAGCAATGTGCCTCCGTTTCTTTTAGGTAAAGGCAAAGGCTGGCTATCTGCTGAGTATTCCATGTTGCCAGGCAGTACAAATACACGGAAGCAGCGTGACCGGGGTGGCAAAGTTGATGGCCGTTCCGTTGAAATACAAAGATTAATTGGACGTAGCTTAAGGGCGGTTGTTGACTTGGAAAAAATTGGAGAAAGAACCATTTGGATTGATTGCGATGTTTTGGATGCCGACGGGGGAACCAGAACCGCCTCCATCAATGGAGCGTTTGTTGCCTTGGTGGATGCCCTAAACATTCTGAAGAAAAAAGATGAAACAGGTTTGGTTCGGCCGGTTTCAGAAATTCTTAAAGATAGTGTGGCTGCAATAAGCATTGGGATTGTTGATGGAAACGTGCTGTTGGACTTGTGCTATCAGGAAGATGCGGCTGCAGAAGTGGATTCCAATTTGGTGATGACAGGTAAGGGCAGCTTTATTGAGGTGCAAGGCAGTGGCGAAGAATCCACATTTGATCAAAAACAGCTTGATCA
>JBEGQX010000344.1:0-3282 GCA_041180805.1 Planctomycetota bacterium | reverse complement strand
CACAAAGGGTTGGCAACCTTCCCTGGGCACTTTCAGAAGCGGGTACCCAACGCAACCGCCTTGCGTTTGTAAGTTCTCAAAGGCTTACATTTACACTGTTTCCGATATTGCTGCTTATTCTAGGTTTGGTGGTGGGTTTTATAGCAGTAGCCATGTTTCTGCCGCTGGTGGAATTGATCGTGATGCTGACATGAAAAAGAATGCCTTAAAAGATAATTCAGCTTTCACAATCATGGAAATTTTGGTTTCTATTGCCATTCTTTCAGGATTGATGATTGCTGTCGCGCAAACTGCATCCTGGTGTTTTCAGGAGCGTAAAAGAAATCATGCGCAGTTCCTTGCATTGCAGCTTCTTGAAAACCTTAAAGAGGAAGTCAAGGCGGCTGGGTTTGAGAAAATCAACCCCTCATGGGGGCTTCAAATGAAGGATTTGTCACGATACAAGGCGCTACCCCCGGAATGCACCATTGAAGTGGAAACTGGTTCGGTTCCTGAAAACAAGTGGCTAAAAAGGATTCAGTTGACTGTCCTTTGGAGGGCAGGGGTGCCTTTGGAAAGCAGAAGGATCGATGCGGATGTGTTGGTTGCTGCCCGATCAACCTCAGGGGGTAAGCCATGAAAAAAAGGCATGCTTTCTCATTGGTTGAAATGAGTGTGGTAATGGCGCTCATGGGTATCATTCTTGCTGTGGCGGGAGCAATTCTATACGCCATGGTGGATCTTGATGGGGCTGAAAGTGGCCTTTCCAATCGAAACTCGGGTGTTTTTGAAATTTCTGAACTTTTTCGGAGTGATATTTCCGGTTCCAAAACCGCAAAGATGATTGATTCGCGAAACTTGGAATTGGCGATGCATGATGCCAAAACCGTCAAATATCATTTTGATGGAAAAATTCTGCTTCGCGATTCCAGCCTTGGATCCCAACGATTGCTTCGTTCCAGTATTATTGAAGATCTTTCCTTTAAAGCGGTCTCGGGGAATGGAACGGTTGCCTTGTCATTCAGTGAAAAAGGGAAACTTGAAAAATCACCTTCGAGATTGTTTTTTATTCAGGCCTGTGTGGGAGGCAATTTCAAATGATGGTTGAAAAGGGCCCAACAAAGCGCAATGGTGTGGCACTTTTAACCTCCATGGTGGTGATGGTTGTTGCCAGTATTATGCTTGTTACCGTGGTTGTGCGAGAGGTGAATACCCGCAAAAACATTAGCAATTTGTTGGCGTCTGGCCGTGCGGAATCCCTGGCGTTTTCGGGGGTCGAATGGGCCATTTCGGCGATTCTTGATGGTGGGTTTCAGCAATTGAAAAAAGAGCTTCAATTGCCTGGCAGTGGTGAAAAGATCCATTTGGAATGGAAGACCTTGCCAGATAATACTCTTTCTTTGGAAAGCCGTGCAGTTGTGGTTTCCTCGACAGGAGTTACGGTTTCCAAAACCTTTAAGCGAACTCTTCAATTAAAAAGCGCGGATGGAAATCGTTCCATAAGGATCCTTCCCTGAAATAATTTTCTGGACAACGCCAAACCCTGTTCGGATGATCTCTCCATTCCGGTTAAACCTGCCTTGGAGACTTTCATGCGGAAATCAATTCGAAAATTTATCAGAACCTCTTTTGTTTTGGTGGCCTTTTTCACTCTCACTCCAGTGGCCAGGGCATTGGAACCTGTGGACTTGTTAGCGGGGTTCGCAGACGCGGATATTTCACCGGAACTTGGAATGGAGCAACCCGGTGGCTACGGAAAATCATTCCACCGAAGTTTTCATGATGCCTGTAAAGCAAGGGCGGCAGTTTTTGATGATGGCAAAAAAATTGTCGCACTGGTCGGGTTGGATGCACTTGGGATTGATCGGCGCAGTGTAATTCGTGTTCGCAAGGAAATTGCCAGCAAAACAAATATTGATCCTGATGCTGTTCTTATAGGAGCCTCGCATTCCCATTCTTCCGGGCCTGTAGGCATGGTAATGCCAGGTGATTATGACCATGGTGATGATTTGGTCAAAAAGCTCGCATATCAAGAATCCAGCATGGCTGATTTGAAATATCTGGAAAAGATGGAATCTGGGATTGCGGATGCTGTGATTCGTGCTTGGAAATCACGAAGGAAAGTTCAGGCAGGTATTGATCGGGGTTATGAGGATAAAGTGAGCTTTAATCGCAGATTTCTTATGAAATCAGGTTTTACGGTGACTCATCCGGGTCAGAATAATCCGGATATCATTGCTCCTGCCGGGCCGATGGATCCTGAAGTGGCTGTTGTTGGAGTATGGGACGACAAGGAAAAGCTTATTGGTTGCGTGGTAAATTTTGCCTGTCATGCGACCACGAATCCTGGAGGTATTTCTGCCAACTATGTTCATTATCTTGAAAAGGTTATCCAAGGTTACTTCGGGAAGGATGTGGTGGTGGTGTTTTTGAATGGCAATTCAGGGGATGTTACCCAGGTGGATAATCGGAATCCAGTGGTGAACCGAAAGGCGGAACCCTGGGCGGAATATGTTGGGGGAAGAATTGGCGCCGAGGCGTTGAAAGTTCTTTTAACCATGCCAAGAGGTCTCACCGGTCCAGTAGATTTTAAATTCAACACAACGAATATGAACAAAAGGTCTCCTTCCCCGGAAAAGGTTGCAAAGGCACGCAAGATTGTTGAGGGTGAAAAGGCCAAGGTTGATGCGACAGAGTGGACTTTTGCCAAGGAAATTGTTTTGCTGGATGCGCAATTGAAAAAGTTTCCCACTGCCGAAGTGGAAGTGCAGGCAGTACAGGTCGGGCCTTTGGTGTTCATCTCCAACCCTGCGGAATTCTTCTGTCAGTTTGGACTGGATCAAAAAAAGTCGAGTGGGTTCCCTTTCACATTCCCTGTGTCGCTGGCAAATGGTTGTGTGGGTTATGTGCCAAATGCGGATGCATTCAGTCCAAGGGGCGGTGGTTATGAAACTCGCCTTAGCAGTTACAGTAACCTAGCTGTTGGTTCGGGTGAAATAATCGCTGCCAAGGGAATAGAATTGGCCAAAAGCCTTAAACCAGCAAATGCGCCAGAGTTCCCCAAGGCGCCACCTTTCAAGGGCGCGCCTTGGACTTATGGAAATGTTCTTCCGGAAAAGAACTAGTGGTTATTTCGATTGGGAATCACCTTCGGGCGATTCGACCGTTACAGCAATAACCAATGGCGCGCTTTTATCAGGCCCTTTGATAAATTCGATATCCTTGATAGCCTCGCTTGTTCTTTGGGGCTTTATGGATAAATATCGAACTTGCTGACCACGAACTGCAAAGGCAAAGGTGGAT
>JBEGQX010000343.1:0-9907 GCA_041180805.1 Planctomycetota bacterium | reverse complement strand
ACCATTACCGCGATTTTGTCATCAAGGCATTGAATCAGGATCTGCCCTACAACACTTTTGTGAAATGGCAAATCGCCGGGGATGAGTACGAACCGAATAACCCGATGGCTATGATGGCGACTGGTTTTCTGGCAGCGGGAACCCACGCCACCCAGATCACCGCAAGCCAGGCCGAGAAAGAACGCTACGATGAATTGGATGACATGGTACGCACTATTGGTACCACCATGTTGGGCCTGACCATTGCCTGTGCCCGCTGCCATGATCACAAATTTGATCCGATTACCGCCAACGATTACTATCGGATGATCTCCACTTTCTCGACCACGGTAAGGTCGGATATGGACATCAATCTTGAACCTGAAAATTACCTGCGCGAAAAGTCAGCCTTTGATAAAAGACTCAAGGCTGTGGAAGACAAACGATCGCAATGGGAAAATGAAGTACTTCCGTCCCGGGTTGAAGCGTGGGTAAAGGCTGGAGCAAAGGACGCCCCCAAGGCTGATTATCTGGTGCCACAGGTTAAATCAGTCACCGCGAAAAATGGCACCACACTGAGCATGGGTGCCAGCGGAATCATCACCGCCACGGGGACCAATCCGGATTTTGAAACTTATACCATTCAGGCTGGGTCTTCTTCCACCAAGGTTACTTCGATAAGGCTGGAGGCGTTAAGTGACAAGTCACTGGTAAAGGGCGGCCCGGGTCGCGCTCCGAATGGGAACTTTGCCCTGAGTGATTTCAAGGTAATGGTTAACCCTCTGGATGCCTCGGGTAAACCGACCCAGGCCAAAGCAGTCAAATTGAAGGCGGTGCGTTCTTCGTTCGACCAGAAGGGCCTTCCGGCTAGTGCCACCATTGATGGCAATAAGAAATCCTCCTGGGCTGTCGATCCACAGTTTGGCAAAGATCATGCCGCGGTTTATGAGGTGGATGGGGCCTTGAATCTTCCACATGGTGCGGATTGGACCTTCACTTTGGATTTCAATGGCAACAACAAGCACAACCTTGCCAAGATGCGTCTTGCCATTTCTTCTGCTGAAAATCCAGCGATCCATGGAATTGCCATTCCCGAGAACACCAGCACAGCACTTGCCCGTTTGAAATCTGGTGAGAAGTTGCAATCAGGCCAGATGGTGGAGCTTGCCAATTGGTACAAGACCCGGGACGAGGATTGGAAGAAGCTAAACCAGGCGGTGGAAGATGTGCTGGCAACGCAACCAAAAGCCAGCCTTGCCAAGGCGCTCATATCCAGCGAGGGTGTTCCCGCGGTTCGCCTTCACACTCAGGGGGCGGATTTTTACGACCCGGTGCACTTATTGAAGCGAGGCGACCTGAACCAGAAAGTCTCTGTTGCAGCTCAGGGATTCCCCGTGGTGCTCATGAAGTCCAAGGATGGAGAAAAACATTGGCAAACCGCACCACCCAAGGACTCCAAGCTTTCCTTCCGCAGGCATAACATGGCCGAATGGATCACTGATACCGAACAAGGTGCCGGAATGTTGCTTGCCCGCGTGATTGTAAACAGGGTTTGGCACTATCATTTTGGCAGAGGCATCGTGGCTACCCCCAGTGATTTTGGGGTTCAGGGTGAAAAACCCTCCAACCCCGATCTTCTCGACTGGCTTGCCTACCAATTCGTGAAGGGCGGATGGAAGATCAAGGACCTGCACAAGCTGATCATGACCAGTGCCGCTTATACCCAAACCAGTGCTGTTGATGAAAAGCGCCTGTTGAAGGATAGGGACAATAATCTGGTATGGCATTATCAGACCCGCAGACTGGAGGGCGAGATCATACGCGACTCCATGCTCAAAGTTTCCGCGATGTTGGATGAAACCCAGTTTGGCCCGGGAACTTTGGATGCCAGCCAAAAGCGTCGAAGCATTTACTTTTTCATCAAGCGCAGCAAGCTGATTCCAATGATGATGCTGTTCGACGGCCCGGATACGCTGCAAGACCTTGCCACCAGGCCAACTACCACGATTGCCCCACAGGCACTTATGATGATGAATAGCCCGGTGGTTCGAACTTATGCCGAGGGTTTTGCAAATCGCATAGCAAGGACTGCTCCGGCGGATCAACCCGCAAGGCAGATTCAACAGGCTTATCTGTCAGCGTTTGGAAGGTTACCCGTGGATGCCGAAATGAAGGAAGGTTTGGAATTTTTGAAAGAGCAACAGGATTTTTACCGAACGGAAAAGAAACCAGAATCAGCGGCCCTGGCGGATCTTTGCCAGGCTTTGTTCAGCCTGAATGAATTTGTATTCCTGGATTGATTGGTGACACAACATGAACATTAACCATATACCCCATTACCATGCCGAACCTAGTTTTGCCCGCCGCAGGGATTTCCTTGCGCGTACTGGCCAGGGCATGGGCATGCTTGCGCTTGCCGGTATGCTGCAGTCCGATTCCGCAAGGGCGGCTAGTAATGATCTTGGCCTTAACCCGCTGGCTCCAAGGCAGGGCCATTTTTCCTGCAAGGCCAAATCTGTGATCTGGCTTTTCATGAATGGCGGTCAAAGCCAGGTGGATACCTGGGATTACAAGCCAGAGCTTGCGAAACATGATGGTCAGGAACTTAAGGGCTTTGACAAGTTCACCGGGTTTTTCTCGGGCGAAGTTGGCCCCTTGATGAAGTCGCCATTCAAGTTTGAAAAAAAGGGACAGTCTGGCACCTGGGTGCCCGAAATCTTCCCCAACATGGTCGACCATGTGGATGACATGGCGTTTATCCATTCCTGTTTCACCGAAACCAACAATCATTCACCGGCTTTGTTTCAGATCAACACTGGTTTTAGCCGGATGGGATTTCCCTGCGTGGGTTCTTGGGTGACCTATGGATTGGGCTCTGTCAGCCAGAATCTGCCAGCCTTTGTGGTGATGTACGATACCCTTGGCCGGGGCCTGCCCAAGGGACACGCCTCTAACTGGGGAGCTGGCTTTTTGCCTGGTATTTTCCAGGGCACAGCACTGAATCCCCAGGGAGCCCCAATCGACAATCTCTCCAGACTTCCCCACATGAATGAAAAAGAGCAGCGCAACCAGCTTGACCTGGTGAACCGGCTTAACCGTATTCATCAGGAACAGTCTCCGGATGAAGCCGCGCTTGCTGCCCGCATTGAAAGTTTTGAACTGGCCTACCGAATGCAGATGGCTGCGCCGGAAGCTTTCGACATCGAAAAAGAACCTGAACACATCAAGCGTATGTATGGGTTGGATAACAAGAAGTGCACTCATTTTGCCCGACAGGCCCTGGTTGCCCGCAGGCTGGTGGAGCGCGGTTCACGCTTTGTGCAGATTTATTCTGGTGGCATGGAAAACGAACGAAGCTGGGACGGTCACAGGGATATTGAAGGTAACCACAGGCAGTTTGCCGGGGAGACGGATCAACCCATAGGTGCCCTTCTAAGCGACTTGAAACAGCGCGGGCTTCTTGATTCCACACTGGTTATATGCTGTGGCGAGTTCGGCCGCCTGCCCATCGTGCAGAAAACCAAGGACAAGAATTTTCTGGGTCGTGATCACAACCCCCATGCCTTTACCACCTGGCTTGCGGGCGGCGGCGTGAAGGGCGGCACCCATTATGGTGAAACCGATGAGGTTGGTTTTAAGGCCGCGGTCAATCGGGTTAGTGTGAATGATTTGCACGCGACCATTCTTCACCTTTTGGGTCTAGAGCACACCCGTCTTACTTATCGTTTCAACGGCAGGGATTTTCGCCTGACCGATGTCGCGGGAAATGTCATCCGCGATGTGATTGCGTGAGTATTCCGAACGATACGGGTTATAGAACAGACCTGGCAATCCGGAAGCCAGTGCCTGCGGTAGACATGGATGGCTTCAGGCTGTCCCTTTTAGCACTTCGTAAAACATCCGCGGGGTAATAATAAGCGCCACCCCGAAGAACCCTGGGAAGATCTTCATAGACTTTTTCAAAGGGCTCGGGTGAATGATGATTTTTGCCAGAATAACTGGCAGAATAAGTTTCGTGAGTCCATTCGAAAACATTGCCTGACATGTCAAATAAACCGAGGTCGTTCGGGCGGAGAGTGCCAGTTTCGTTGAGATGATTATTTGAGTTTGCCTGATAACAGGCGTAACGGTCAATAAGAGAAGTGTATTTGCCAAAAAACCACGGTGTGGTGGTGCCCGCCCTGCAGGCATATTCCCATTCCGCCTCGGTTGGCAAACGGTAACCGGATTTTATAGATACATCCCGCACGGCACTCATCCCATCGGCATATTCTCCTTTGGCGTTCGGAAGGTAGCACCATTCCTTCATGGGAATGTTTTCCTGTTCACTTAGCCAGTTGCAAAAATGTGCCGCCTGGTACCAGTTGATCTGAAATGCGGGATAATGCAGGGAATATTGCCTGCTCTTGCCCTGGATCCATCGTGCATGGAAACCAAGAAAATCGCTCACTCTTACAGGGGTTTGGCTGATCCAGAACGAATAAGGGATGCTCACTTCAGCCACATTTTCGTCGCTGGAACGGTTGGCTTCCTGGGATGGAGATCCCATACGGAAATTTGGCTTGGGTTGAATTTTAACCAAGGTCAGGTTTCTAGTGTTTAAATACCAGTCTCTTTCTGGAATCAACTGCCTGCCTGAAACAGTCAGGGCCAGCTTGGCGTCTTCCCTGCAATCCAGCGAGGTGTTGAAAAGCCAATCCAAACAACCATGCACGAAGGAACTGTTGTTTTCCCGATATAAGGCCAGCAATCTTGGCTGGTATTCCTTGCGGAAGGAGGAAATATCCGGACAATCCCCAAGGGCAAGAAACCAATAACCCAGGCAGAGGGAGTTATTTTCGGTTTCGATTCGGGCCATGACCTTTGCCGCGGGCAATCCCAATTCCCTTAGGAAAAACAGAATCAGGTTTCTGCAGGTGGGATCTGCGGATGGATTAAAGGGGGTCGCGCTTGAAACATCATCCAATGCCACTTGCAAAGCCTTGAGCATTGCAAATTGGCGAAGGACAACCGATTCACCAACTGTCCCGATTTTTGCGGACAAACCAGGTTCAATCTTCGCAAGAAACGGAAGCATTCGTTCCTTGACGGGAATGATTTTTTCGAGGATGGTCGATGCCTTGCTGGAGTTGGATGTGACCAGAAGATGGAAAAGCATCCTCTCGTTATCCAAACAATACTCGATGGCTATGGAGCGTATTTTTTCCCGATCGGTTTCGGCGTTTGCCTCGGAATCCGCGAATGCGAACAGTTTGTGTACCAGCAATCTTTGCAGGGGTCGGAATATCTCGGCCCATTCCCTGGCATACATGGCATCTTCAAGGGTAAGGTACCCTGGTATTTCCGGGATCCATTTTTCCACCAACGGATGATTGGGATGCCAAAAGGTTAGCGCCCCTGCGATGCGAAGAGACTTTCTTCTTTCAAGGCCTTGCTGGCTGGCAATTTGTTCCAGCATGGGCACCAGTTTTTTCACCTTGGGCTGAAGTCTTTTCCTTAACAGCAAAAACTCCGGCGCACTGGCCTCCAGCAGCATTTCCAGTATTTCTTGCAGGTATTCAGTATCATCCGGCATCAAGGCCACCAGGGTGCGTTGACGCAGCAAATTGCCTTTTGCCATGTTGGGCAGTTGTTTGGAAAGGATTTCCTGTGCTTTGGGGTGCTCTTTTTCCAGGTTTTCAATGAAGTGCAGCCAGCCAACCCCCTTGATATCCCTTAATTGATTAAGCAGTATCGAATCGGTTCCCGAGGCGGTGGCATAGCCTGTCATGTTTTTGGAATCGCTGCCCAGCAGGGATTCCATGTTCAAAAATTTGGAATCGATTCCTGACCCAAGATTGATCCTGGTGGCGGTGAACTTTTCCTGAGGGGCTATGGCTTCAGTCAGAGCGTTGGCGAAATCCCGCGCGGTTGCGTATCGGTTGGCGACTTTCTTCTCCAGCGCCTTCATGCAGACTTTTTCGATTTCGGGCGGTATGGAGTCATCAATTTGCCTGGGTGGTTTTACCTCCAGTTTGATGATTTGAGTGAGCAGTTCCTGAAAAGATGTGGACTTGAAAGGTTTTTTGCCTGTAAGAAGTTCGTAAAGAACCACCCCCAGGCTGAATATATCAGACCTGCCATCCAGCAGATGGCCCAGCCCTTTGGCCTGTTCAGGACTCATATAGGCGGGGGTTCCCGCAAATTTGGCACCGCTGCCAAAATTTTCCTCACTTAAGGCCAGACCAAAATCGGTCAGATATGCTTTTCCATTTTCACCCACCAAGATGTTGTCGGGCTTTACATCCCGGTGTACAAGCCCCTTCAGGTGCGCATGATGCAGAGCATCTGCAAGGGTGGCAACCATTCTGGCGGCTTCCGTTGCATCCGCTTTTTTTGCCTTCATCGATTGATGCAGGCTCTGGCACTTGATGAACTTGGAAATGATGTGAACTAATCCATTGGCATCGGTTACCACATCGTAAACAGGCACGATGTTGGGATGATCCAGCATGGCAACCGTTCGTGCTTCAGCAAGAAAGGATTCCAGTGAGTTTGCGTCCAGTGCGTCCGGCTTGGCAATTTTGATCGCAACCAGCCTGTTTAGCCGTGTGTCGTTTGCAAGGTATACTTTCCCAAACGAACCTTCGCCCAAAACCTTCATTACGGAAAAACGATCTAATAGGATTTCCGGGTCTTTGCTTGCGGATGCATCTGGATTTTGTTTTGGTTTGTCAGCCAAGTTCTGAACGATTCTGGTTTGTTCCAGATTGCGGGAATCGTCGTGAAATTCCTGTGTTTTTAAGGGATCAGGTTCTATGGGATCTGATGGCTGCATGAATGATGGCCTAAAATTCTGATGATATTATTATCTTCAAATTTGATGGGATGTAAATCAAAACCACGATGGTAGTGGCTCGTTTCTTCCAGAAAAGGCGTTAAAATTGTTCTTAAGCCTTCGATTTTTGACTATTTGGAATGATTTTTCCGGGGGAGACCAAAATGGGGTCCATTTTTTACCTGTGCCTTGTTTGTCAGGCTTGGTTGCAAATACCTTCACAACAGGATCAAAAACCAAACATCATTTTCATCATGGCGGATGATTTGGGTTATGGCTACCTTGGTTGCTACGGACAAAAGAAGATAAAAACCCCCAGGTTGGACAAGCTGGCCACCCAGGGAATTCGATTTACCGATTACTACGCGGGATCCACCGTTTGCGCGCCAAGCCGTTGTGTGTTGATGACGGGCAAGCATGTTGGCCATTGCCGGGTTAGGGGAAATGGTGGCGGCCTTACACAATCCCTTCGACCGGAGGATCTAACCGTTGCCAAGGTTTTGAAACAGGCAGGCTACGCCACCGGGCTATGTGGGAAATGGGGCCTTGGTGATGAGGGTGTTGCCATGGTTGGGGCCCCAACCCGACAGGGGTTTGATTTTTTTTATGGTTACCTTAATCAGCACCATGCGCACAATTATTGGCCCACATTTCTTATTCGTAATGAGCAGAGGGAAACCTTACCAAATGAGGTGACTCCGATTGGCAAAGATGGTGGTGGCGTGGCGACCAAAAAAGTGACTTATGCTCCAGACCTGATCCTCAAGGAAGCCCTACAATTTATCGAGGCAAACCGTAGCAAACCGTTTTTCCTGTATTTTTCACCGATACTTCCTCATGCCAATAACGAGGCAAATCGTACGAAGGGGAATGGGTGCGAGGTACCGGACCTTGGCAGGTACAAGGATGAACCATGGACGGAACAAAACAAGGCCCAAGCTGCAATGATTACCTACCTGGATATGCAGGTTGGGCAATTGCTGGATAGCTTGGAGAAACTGGGACTGGAAAAAAACACCGTGGTCTTTTTTACTTCCGACAATGGACCTCACCGCGAGGGAGGGAACCAGCCTGAATTCTTTGAGGCCAGTGGTCCATTCCAGGGAATCAAAAGGTCGCTGCATGATGGAGGTATCCGGGTTCCGATGATAGTCCGTTGGCCTGGAAAAATTGCTGCTGGAAAAACCACCAACCAGATGGGATATCATGGGGATTTTTTGTCAACAGCATGTGAAATTGCAGGCGTAAAAATCCCCCATGGCCAGGATGGGGTAAGTTTGGTTCCAACCATGAAAGGTGATGAAAGCCAAAATAAGCGTGATTTTCTTTACTGGGAGTTTTACGAGGGCAAAGGTGCCCGCGCAATTCGCCTTGGCAGCTGGAAAGGTGTAAGAAACTCATGGCACGGTGATTTTCAGCTGTTTGATCTTGGCAAAGATCCTGCAGAGAAAAACAATCTTGCCTCCCAGTATCCAGATGTGGTGAAAACCCTTGTGGAAGGCATGGAAAAAGCGCATAAAGATTCCCCTGATTGGCCGGCACCCAAATTACCTGCCAAATAAAAGCTTTGAAATATTTTCGGCTGCCAACCTTGGCAGATGAAAAAACCGATTTACAATCCGCTGGTTGAATTTCTGGAAATTCCTGTTCCATAGCTGCGAATAACTTCTACGCCTTTAAGAAGGTTTTTTGTGGCTGCATTTCCAATTCGGGGGAGGAACCATGCGCGATCTCGTCAAAAAATTACTCGAAACCCATCTTGCCATGTTTCGTGAAGGAAAAATCAAAATCGAGGATAGTGAAATCCTCACGGATCTGGTGGATCAGATTATTCAGGCTCATGGTTCCGATGGTTGGGTCCGGGAAGGTTTTAAAGGCTTGAAGCAGTTAACTGTCAAGGAGGCCTTGGAATACCTCGAAGGCGACAAATTCAAGAAGCATGATAGATATCTGAAACCGGATGACCTTGAAGTAGGTATGACGGTAATCATGCATCACACCAAAACGCGGAACTATGGTTGCTGGGGTCATTCCTATCGGGTGAGGGGAATTGAGCTTCCTTATATTCTTCTGGAACCTGCGGTGAAATCCATCAATGACCAGGAACTGATAGTGACGGAAATATCTCGCCTGGCTTTGAGGGTTTGTTCGGAAGATTATTTCAAGGCTCAAAGGCAGGGTAACCGTATTCAGAAAGAGGAAGCTCCGGTAAACCCTGACAGGTTGCCGTTTTAGGTAAATTGTCAGGATTTTTCCATTTTTCAGAAATAATCCAGGCGCGTTAGCGAATAACTGTAAATATCCATCGGTTGACATCAGGGAGGCCCGCATGATTCTTCACAAAATGACTGCGATTTCGGTTTTCCAAACTGTTCTGTGCAGGGGTATGTGGTCCTCCTTTAGTTAGAGCCCGTAAGTCTTTGCTAATCACGTTTTGAAAAGATTCCCGCAATTAAAGTTGCCGGGGAACTTCACACTTTTTGTTTGATGCTTTCTCCGGAAGGAAATTTCAAATCCGGGGATGGTGGGATTGTTTGTCGATTGGTTCCTGGGGATGGCAAAAAGTGCCGGGGGCGCTTTTGCTAGGTTTTATGTTCACTTGAAAGGGGAGACCTGCCTTGAAAAAATCCATCGAAAGAAAAAAGTTCACTGATTTTATGGCTTGTAAAATCATGGAATTTTATGCGCTTTTGGATGAACAGAAAACCGGTGAAGCCTATGAAGTTCTAAGGCAGATATGCGAATCCCTGGAAAAACCAGCCAACGCCATCATCAAAAAAGCTCTTGGGGGATCGTATTTGTATCAGGAAAAGGATGATCTGAAAAGCAAGTTGCAGGTCGCAATCTGGGCCAATGGGTTGAAACCTTCCTTGCGTTGGAAAAAAGGCCGGGCCTCGGTGGTTACCTGGGCAATGTGCATACTTAAGAAAAAAATCCTGGATTTGGAGAGGGCTTACTATCGAAAGAAAAAACGGAAGGTGCGATATCTTTCCCTGAAGTTGGATTCTGATGGCAATATTCCGGAAGATGTCGCGGACAAATCTCCTTCTGCCATCGAGTATTTAATCCGAGAGGAAACCGTGGAAAAAGTGCGCGATGCAATCACCAAGT
>JBEGQX010000342.1:0-18562 GCA_041180805.1 Planctomycetota bacterium | reverse complement strand
GCCGAATCAGCCAGCGCACCACCTGCCATTCCAGAATGGGCTGGTATTTTTGCACTTTTCACTTGAACAAGCAGGGTAACAACACCGCGAAGAGAGTAGGTAATGGACGGTTTTCCAACTTGAATATTCTCCGTATCACAAACCACCACCGCATCAGCCTGAACTCGAGCCCTATTTTCATTAAAAAACTTCATCAGGTTTCTTGAACCAATTTCCTCTTCACCCTCCACAAGTACTTTCACATTAACTGGCAATTTCCCACTGGTTTTTAACCATGCAGCAATCGATGCAATATGGGCAACTGCTGCCCCTTTATCATCGGCGGAACCCCTGGCAAAAAGTCTTCCATCCCTTGAAACAAGGCGCCAGGGATCCGACAACCAATGGCTTTCGTAGTTAACCGGCTGAACATCATGATGCGAATAAAGAAACAAAGTTGGCTGGCCCGGCGCCCCAAGCCACTCCCCATAGGCAAAAGGATTTGAATCACCAGATTTCAATATTCTTACATCATTCAAGCCAGCTTCTTTCATCAATTCGCAAACGGCACTTGCGGAATGATCGAGTTCCTGCTGGTGTTCACCATCCGTGCTTATACTTTTGATACCAACCAGACGATCCAGGTCATTAACTAGTTTTGCCTGATTGTTTTCCAACCACCCCAATGCCTTTGCAATGTTTTCTGGCATTTCCAACTCCCACTCAACATCAAGGAATAAATTTGGGAATAAATACTATGGATCCAATTATAACCGCAAAGATACTTGCCAACAGCACAGCACCAGCGGCAATATCCAACACCACATAATTCCCCTCACGCATTTCCTCTGGAAGCATTGCGTATAAATTCTCCATGGCACTGTTAATCAATTCAACAACCATTACCAGTGCAATACAACCAATCAAAAGGGCCCACTCAAGCAAATCGCATCGAATAACCAACGCGCTTGCAATCACCAAGGATGCCATGAAGAAATGCACGAAAAAGCTGGACTGCCCTCGCATGCCAGCCTTGATACCCTTGAATGCGCAATGAAACTTGTCTTTCCAGGGGCGCTTGGTCCTTTTAGGATTTTCAAAGTCCATGCCATATCCTGAAACAGGCGTTACAAGAATTTCCAAGACCCTGACGAGCCGGATTATCGGGTTAGCACGCCACCATTACCAAAGGTGCTGATTGGCCCCAGGTACTTTCCAGAATTGGAAACAATCGTCGGAAGGATTTCAAACGTAAAGCCAAAATTATTCTGCATGGCATTATAAGTCAACCCGAGGCTTACCTGAAGGTCGGTTCCAACACGGGTAAGAACCAGCGAATTGCTTAGGCTTTGGAAGGTGCTGAAATCATAAGCGCTTGCTGCTGTGACAGCATATTTTGGGCTAAAGATGTAAGTTACAGCACCGCTTAACATACGGCTTTCTACAGGTTCAATCTGACGATAACCCAGGTAGAAGTTCGTGCGATCCGGGCGGTTTAAGTAGGCCCCCAGCGTAAACACCTTAGCACCATTATCAAAAGGATCAATCCAGCCGGTGCTGGCCAGTGTGGTACGATCCCCGACATTCCAGATGTAATCGTACTGCAAAAATGCAAGGTAATTTCCAAAGTTATCCCTGTTCTTCTGGGGAAACAGTGAGCCAGAAAGATCCAAAGTCATCCAGTCCACAATATGCTGGCTGCCAGGAAAACCACGCTTGGTCTGAAACCTTTGGCGAATATCCAATTGCAATACGTCAATTGCCTGCAAGGTATCTATTCTAGTGTCGATAGCCCTTCGAATCGCATAAGTCTGAGGATCGTAAAGCGGGGAGGTGGTCAACAAGGCCCCGTTATTCTGGTTGGGATATATATTGGGTTGATTGCGAATGTCACGGAGAGCCTGATCGGATGCATCATCATTCAATCGATCCAACTGGGGGAAATTAGTGTAATCTGCGGAGGATGCCGCATAATAGTAGTTTGCCCCATAGATTATCTTGTGATTTAAACCATTCACATTAAACAAATCAGACTGAAATTCAGGGTATGAAGCCGTAAAAGGAAGACTAGCGCGAATACCACCGCCGCCCCAAGCCCTGCCAAGACCATCCCCGGTAGCCATTCCAGGAACACCTGGCGCAGATGGAATGATGGACGAAGTGTAATATGCAAGGTCACCTTTCAAGTATGGCGCCAATCGCAAATCACCCAGGCTAAATGGCAGGCTTAATTCTTCACTGATGTTAAATCGCCCGGTACTATCTGCCACATCCGTGGGGCTAACCATTGGTGTGCCGTCATTTGTCAACAAAAGCCTTCCGTAACCAACTCCAGCCCAGGTGCTGTTCGTAAAAATATTGAAAATTGGCTGACCAAGAATAAACCCATCGGCCTTGGGCAACCATTCACCTTCGTTTATCCAAGGGCGAATACGAGGTTCTGCAAACACATCCCACCCCATATTCTGATCCATCTGGCGTAAATAACCAAAAGTTGTCTGATTATAATCGTTGTCCCATTCTGGCTTGAAAAACTGCTCAATGAAGTTTCGATCACTTATTGCAGAAGCCTGACCAAGGAAGGTAAAACCCCTTGGCAAATTCGAATTCGTTTGGCGCCACAACAATCTTCCGCGATACAAAGGATGAGGTTCGCCTTCCTGGCGGTTACCACCCAGAACATCCAATCCGTCATCGCGAATACCGTAGGCCTTGAATACACCATCCACTTTTCCGGGTATTCCAAAGAAATCCGGTGCCATGTAATCAAAGTCTGTACCAATGCCTGGTCCGCGTTTCGTCAAGTAATCCAAATTAAGACGCCAACGGGTATTCTCAAAAGGCTGGATACCCAGTAGATCAAATGCGTTTAATGTAAGGCCAAACTGGCCGCCAAAAATATTGTTAAAGCCAAGGTTCATTCCCTCGATCGGCCCCAAGGGATCCCGCGCATCACCCTGAAGGTATGGCAGGTAAAACACAGGTAAGTTTTCAAGTTCTATGAACATGTTTTTACCACGCACATAGGACTCTTTCTGATCTAACTCTTCCCCGGTGGTTCTATCAACAAATCGCTTACCAAAAATTGAAAACTTGGGAACCACTCTTTCCTCAATTGTTGCCTCGGCCATGTAAACCTTCAAACCTGGGTCGGAAGGCAAACGACTGGAAAACACTTCAGCCTTAACTACCTTGTATTGATTTGCCGCAAGCTGCTGAATCTCACTGGCCCTTACAAAGACAGGATCAGGAATCTTAGGCTGGTAAAACTCCATTTCACTATTCATTGCAATTGCCGTGTTCCTGCCAATGTCATAATAAATTTCATCGGCGCGAATCACCCGTGACTGGCTTTCCTCAACCTTGCCTTTTTTCTGCTTGACGGGATCTTTCTGTCGCATTTCCACATGGCCGGAAAGGTAGAATTCAAGATCTTTGCCATTCTGGCTGGATTGTTTCCTGATATTCCCAAGAATTTCCTGGGGGTTTGCCCCCTTGGCCCAGATAACCAACCGGTCTGCCTCAATATCAAGCATCCCGATCCCCTGGACATCCATCACATTTAATACAACGCCGCCAATAACCATGATGGCAGTTTCGCCGTTACCCAAGTTTTCCATGCGAATATTAAATCCGGATGCCCCTCTTGGCGTAACTGTATACTGCCTTTGTGGTGCATCAGGAATTGAAAGGGGTATACCCGGCAAACCAATAGGCGGGGCTACCGGTAGAGCCACAGGGGGAACATTTCCAGACGGGATCGAAGCCCCCGGAGGCGGCATTACACTTATGGCTGGGGGAGGCGAATCAGGCACCTGAAAAGCCACTCTTTCCACAACCCCCGCAAAACCTTCGCTAGCGCGACCCTTCCAAGTTGTTTTTTTATTTTCCTTATTGGAAGGCTCTTTTTTTTCCTGCTCACCCTTCTTCAAGGACTTTGCCTTGGCATCCTGCGCTTTTGCAAACAGGGGATCTGCCGAACCATCTTTTTGTTCAGCCTTCGCTTTAACCGCGTTGAATTTAAACTCGCCACGTGTGGAAAGTGAAACAAAGCCTTCTTTCGCAAGCCTGATTTCAGAAGAATTATCCAGCTTCACATTCCCGTCCAGATAAACATCCAGATCCCAAATTCCCCTTTGGCGGAATGTTTCCAGATCAGCAATCAGAACAGAACTATCCGCTCTTAGCTGCAAAACACCTTGCTCAAGAAGAACATGACCCTTCAAAATAAGGTAATATTTGGTCTTATCGGACCAATAAACAATTTCATCCGCATCAACACGAGCTGGCTTGGAATCACCAGGAATGTTTTTTTGATAACGAAGAAAAGACTCTTGCAACGGAGCTGTTTGAGCAGCAACCTGTCCCAAATCTTGTGAATAGGCCCTGGGGGCAATAACCCCCATTAAAGCAATCAGGATCAGAATGAAAAATAACCTATTTACCATTCCCGCCCGCCCAAAAAACGCTGGAAAATTCTGCCAGCAGGCAGGCTAATACCCTAGGTCACTTCACTTGACAAGCGCAAAGAGAGTCATTTCTGAATCAATTTGGGAACACCCAAACAACGCCTTTTCACCAAAAACCCTAACCCTTCAAAACTATCTGCCTCTCTTTGGCGGCGCCTCCGCGCTTGGAATGACCTTTTTCTCATTCCCCTGACTATCAACAATCACTATTTCCAATAGCTCTGGCGGGACTCCGAGCTCACCTTTCACAGAAACCGAGGTTCCGCTCTCCTCTTCAATCCGCCCAATCTCTCTTCTCTTGTTATTTAGAAGGTAATCAGCGGTATCCGAAGCAACCCTGACACGAACCAAAGAAGCCGTGCCGGAGAAGGCAGCCAACTGAACCAGTCGCATCACCTCAATGCTCATACTTTCACTTGTTTTAACCTGAGCCATACCCTTGCAGTATGGGCAATCGTGATAAACACTTCGCTTCAAAGAAGGGCGAATCCTCTGGCGGGTCATTTCAATAATGCCAAAAGGCGAAATCCTTAGAACTTTGGTACGAGCCCTATCACGCCGTACCGCATCCCGCATTGCTTTTTCAACCGCCCGACGATGCTTCTCCTCGCGCATGTCGATAAAGTCGTTCACAATTACGCCACCCAAATCCCTCAGGCGAAGCTGACGTCCTATTTCCCTGGCAGCCTGCAGATTGATCTGGAACGCTGTCTCCTCCGCGTTTCCCTCCGCACGGTAATTCCCACTATTCACATCGATCGCAACCAGCGCCTCGGTTTGCTCAATGACTATGGAGCCACCCATGGGCAATGGAACTTTTTTCATTTGAATCTTTGCGATTTCATCCTCGATTCGGAAGTGATGAAACAGGGGGCTTTTCCCCTCATGGTAACGGATTCGATCCGCGAACTTTGGCATGACAAATTGCAGGAATTCCTGAGCATGCTCAAAAGCCGACTTTTCATCCACAACAATCTCATCGATATCGTTGGTAAAAGTATCCCGGATTGTCCGGGTAATCATGTCGCTTTCCTGATAAATCTCGGCTGGCGATTTAACTTTCTTTATCCTCTTGGCAACAACCTGCCAAAGCCTGCAAAGATAGACGAGGTCACGCTGAAGCTCGGCTTTGCTTCTATCAATGCCTGCAGTTCGAATAATAAAGCCAACACCCTTCGGCGGCTTCAAATCCACAAAAATATCGCGCAACCTTCGGCGCGCATCTTCGTCCGAAATTTTGCGCGACACTCCAACACGGTTCAAGCCGGGCATCAGCACCAAATACCTGCCAGCGATGCTAATGTAAGTGCTAAGGGTCGGCCCCTTGGTACCTATCCCCTCCTTGATAACCTGAACGATTACTTCCTGCCCCTTCTTAAAAATATCCTGAATCATTGGCTTTGGCTTACCCATAAGCCTTCCACCCTTGCCACCCATTCCCCGACCACTTCGACCCTGGTCGCGAGAACCCTCACGAATTGAAGAGGAGTCACCCCTTCCACGGGAAGGCCTTCTCCCATCGCGGCGGCCATCACCTTTGCGATTATCCCTTCTGCCATCACGCCGACCATCCCTGCGACCTCTCACGGGAGGAGCATTCTCCACCAACCCGGCATTTTCTTCAGAAGGAGAATCAGGAAATCCAGTCTCCTGGACTACCTCGGGCTCTGGCGAACCATCCCCTTCATTACCAAAAGAAAAATCATCGCCAGCAGTTTCATTTTCTGGAACCACATCAGCAATCTCATCTTCCATCGAAAAGCCTTCGTTCGATTCCGATGAATCTCCGCGAGTTGGTTTGCTAAAGAGCAAATCATCCTCATCATCAGAATCCGTGATCCTATTGGCGGAAGGCATGGCAGGCGGGGAATCTTCGTCAGGGCCTTCCGCTTGCTCAGCAGAACCCCGTGGACCAAAAGTAACCGAATCTGGATTGGACTCCTGTTCAAAATCCCCAGTTTCAATCACCTCCGGTTCATGAAAAACAGTGGCGTCTTCCTGTTCAATTACATCATTAGAGGCCAGATCAACAATCTCTGGCTCCAAAGGGTAATCCTCAACATCGGGAATATGTTTTTTGGGAGGCTGTGCACCCCGACGCTGTCCACCTCTTTGCCTTGGCGGAGAATCCTCATCACCATTTCCACCATCAAGATGCCTGTAGTAGGTTGGCTCAACATCAGAAACATGCAAAAAGCCGTTCCTGCCCACACCAAAATCCACAAAGGCGGCTTGAATACTTGGCTCAATATTTACAATTCTTCCCTTGTATATGTTCCCCACATAACTTTCGTGGCTGGATCTCTCAACATAAAGTTCTTCCAGCACGTTGTTTTCAAGAATTGCAATTCTGCATTCTTCTGGTTGAAGGACATTAATCAACATGATCTTCTTCATTTTTCATCGACCTTTCATCAATGGAATTCATTCTGTTTCAATGCGAAGGCGCTCCACCGCTTTATCAAGAGGGGTGCGTCCTTCAAGGTTCAAAATTCGTGTAATTTCAACAGGCTTGGCAGTCCCCTGATCATTCATGGCCAGAGCAACTTCGAGATAATCTTCAAAAAGCTGTATCGACTGAATTAGCGGACGGATGTCTTTTACTGTTCCGTTATCCCTGCTAACTATGCACAGGCTTTTATCAGAGGGAGCGGACAAAACATCCGAAATACGATCTTTTAATTCCTGGTAGAACTGGGGTTCAAAGGGAATGCGATAAACCACGCCCCTCGGAACCGGGCATTTCCTGCCCTGAACTTCCTCGATGCGTATGACCTCGAGACCGGGAGGGGCCTGATTTTTAAAAATCTCTTTCAGTTCTTCAGGGTCAGGTTTGTCAAGCACTTCAACGTCAACGATTTCCTCGTTTCCAACAACTCCAAGTGGAAGCGCCAAGGCAAAAACTATGATTGGTTTTGGACTAAACCCGGATGTGGAGGCCAGCCTGATATTGGCCCTGCGGAAAAAGCGCTCGAAGGCCCTCACTAAATCGTGATGGCCAAGAAACCTAAGTGCCTGATTCTTTCGGAACCAAATACGGATCCTGAAACGCACTTTCTGATCTGTTTGTTGGGGAACCGTCCGCCCCAATTCTGAATTCATGCTGTGTTTCCGCACACAGCGGGGAAGGGCACTATCTGAAAAACCCAGTAGAACCCATTATTCCGTATGCAAGCCCGACTTGGATAGTTTTGGATCCCTTGAAATTAGATCCTCGTCTATAGGACGATTAAACCATCGGATCAGGAATAAGCTTGCGGATTTGTCCCCGCAAATAATTGTTCACATCACGCGCTGTTTCCAAGCGCATGGCTTCCCGGGCAACATTCTCGGCTTCTGGCAGCGTGATCATCCGAATAATCTTTTTAATTTCCGGAATGCTATGAGGAGCCACACTAAACTGCCTAATACCAAGCCCTAGAAGCAACATCGTGTATATTGGGTCGCCACTCATTTCACCGCATACGCTTACGGCTAAGTTGGCGTTTCCCGCTGCTTTTGCCACCAAGTCGATCAGCTTTATTACTGCCGGATCACCTGGATTGTACAATGAGGCCACATCCTCATTGGAACGATCAGCAGCTAAAGTGTACTGCACAAGATCGTTGGTTCCAATCGAAAAGAAGGAAACTTCTTTAGCCATGCAGTCTGCCAAAATGGCAGCTGATGGAACCTCAATCATTGTACCAATTGGAATATCCCTTTGAAAAGGGATGTTTTCCTCTTGAAGATCCTCTTTAATCTCAGAAAGAATCATTTTTGCCTGGCGCAACTCAAGCACCGTGGAAATCATGGGGAACAACAAATGCACATTTCCATGCACGCTGGCTCTCAAGATCGCCCTAATTTGGGTTTTAAAAAGGCCAATGTTGCGCAGGCACAATCTAATGCTTCTAAGTCCCAAAAATGGGTTTCGCTCATTAGATTGGGTTCCAGTGGCAAGCTTGTCACCCCCCAAATCCAAGGTTCTAATTACCACGGGCCTATCCCTGCCCATGTCCTCCAATACCTTCTTGTACGCCTGATATTGCTCTTCCTCGGATGGTATGGTTTCCTTACCCATGAAGAGAAACTCGGTACGATACAACCCGATTCCTTCCGCACCTTTTTCAAGACAGTGAACTGCTTCATGGGGAAATTCAATGTTACCCATCAAACGAACCTGCACACCATCCTTGGTAACAGCAGGCAATGATTTTAACTGCTCCAAGGAAGAATCATGGGATATTGTCTGGCTTTGTCTTTTCCGGTAATTCTCGAGAATCTCTTCATCCGGATTAACGATCAATAACCCTGCGTCACCGTCCACAATGACGATGTCACCACCGGTTATTTCCTGCAAAAATTTCCCCAAACCCACTACAGCGGGGATTTCCATGGCTCCAGCAAGAATGGAGGTGTGACTTGTCCTACCACCCGCCTCGGTGGCAAATGCGTGGACAAATTGCTTGTTTAATTTCGCGGTTTCATTCGGGGAGAGATCATGCGCCAGAATCACCACTGGACTTGTCAAGTTTCCAAGTTCCTGTTGTTTCTGGTCGATCAACTGCCCGAGAATCTGCTTTTCTATGTCAAACAGATCGGCAGTTCTTGAAACCATTGCCCCCTTGGGCAATGCTTCCATTTCCTTAATATGTTGTCGCAATACCTGACTTACGGCATATTCTGCCGTGAAGTAATTTGAGGATATCTTTGTGACAATTTCGTTGGACAGGAAGGGATCTTCGATCATTTGGGCATGGGCACCCAGAATGGCGGCAAACTGGCTCCCTACCTTGGAAGAAACTTCCGCCTGATTTTTTCGAACAGATATGGCTGCTTTGGAAAGAGCATCTTTAAGTCTTTGAATTTCGTTTTCCACAAGTCCAGGATCCACGGACCTTTTGGGGATGAGAAAGCCATCCGTGTCCAGGGGAAGGGCAGGCCCAATCACCACGCCAGGATAAACAGGTAT
Organism: Planctomycetota bacterium; assembly: GCA_041180805.1. Lineage (GTDB taxonomy): Bacteria > Planctomycetota > Planctomycetia > Gemmatales > Gemmataceae > JBEGQX01. Next base: position 9,160 of record JBEGQX010000342.1, on the reverse strand, counting down.
TCCGCGATAAACATCCATCCGATTAAAAGATCCTGGTCAAAGTTGATTATTTGATTACCAAGCCAAACAAAAATTATTCTTGGGAAGGCTCAACTTCCGCAAGAATTTTTTCCAAGTGCTCAAAAGCCTCTGGCGCATCAGATCCCTGAACGAACAATTCAATTTCATCACCTTGGGGGGCAGCCACCAGCATTAGCTCAAACATACTTTTTCCGTTAAAGGCCTGACCAGACCAGACAAGCTTGACATCAGAATCAAATTTCGATGCAGCTTCCACGAATGCCGCCTTGGGGCGCATATGAAATCCGCTGGGATTATTTATCAAAACTTTCTTGCTGATTTCCGTGGCCACAACCGCAAACACTCCGTTACTGGTCCTCATCTGCTTCAAAAACTACTTCACATACTGTTCCAAATGATCAAATAATTGCCCTGTTGTGGAAGCTTCGCGAAGAGACTTCACGAGTTTTTCATCCCGCAAAACTCTGGACACAGTTTCCAGGGCACGCAAATGAACAACCGGTTGATCAACAGGTGAAATGATTAGCACAAAAACAAACACAGGAGCGCCGTCTCTGCTTCCAAAATTCACCCCAGTCTGGGAAACACCAACAGACCCGAGAAGCTTGTCGACCCCGGTGTGCTTTGTATGAGGAATGGCAATTCCTTCCCCGATACCAGTGGAACCGAGCATTTCGCGTTTTAAAACGGCCCTGATAATATCTTCGACGTCCGAATCTTTGATACTTCCACAATGATTCAGGCCAGACACCAGTTCACGAATCACACCTTCTTTGTCGGTGGATTGAAGTGAAGAAACCACTGCATCACGCACAACAAAATCAGAAATCCTCATTCTGACTCACCACTCCTTTCCATGTTGCTTTCCGATGGATTTTAGGAATGTTTCGGTATGTCACCCATGGGAGGTGTTCTTCGATGATCCTGGATTTTTTCCTTGTATTTCACGATTTGATGTTCCATCTTCTCCAGCGCGTTGTCCACAGCCGTGAACAAGTCCTCATTCTCCGCCTTGGAAATAAAATCATGCTTATGCTCGGCATCCACTTCAATTTCCACTACGCGGGTGGAATTGTGGAGATCAACGGTCACATAGATAGCTGTAATTCTGTCGAAATAATGCAAAAGCTTTTCGACTTTTTCCTTGATGTGCCCCTGGGTTTCTTCGCTGAGATGTCCATGCCGGGTCGAAATTTTTATTTGCACGATTCACTCTCCATCAATGCGTCCAGAATCAACAATTCCTTCGCTAGACAACTGGACTGAAGTTAAATCCAATTCACCAACTAAAATCTTATCTGAAATAGGCTTAAGTTCAATCAGCTTTGACAGCCACAAAAACAAAAGAGGCCTTGGCGCCAAAGACGCGAAGGCCTCTAAATAAAACCAACCGGCTGGCTTTCTATTTGCGGCAAGAAGGATGCTTAAGGTTTACCCAGGCAGCATTTTCCCTGGAACTTGCCACGCAACGGGTGATGAAATTCATACCATCCACACCATCATAAACATTTGGGTATAAGGTGTCTTTACCACCAAATTTACCCCCATTTGCACGCTGAATCATGGCATCGTAGGCAGAGCCATAGATATTAGCAAAAGCCTCCAAAAAGGCTTCAGGATGGCCACTGGGAATCCTACAAGAGGCCTTGGCAAAATTGCCGATATAAGGAGCATTTGGATCACGGGTATATAGCTTATGAGGTTGCCCATTTACCCGAACCCACATCTTGTTGGGTTCTTCCTGATGCCATTCCAAGGCGCCCTTGGTTCCATCAATTTCAATGAACAAATCATTTTCCCTACCATGGGAAATCTGGGACGCGGTCACAGTCCCCAATCCACCATTCTCATAGCGAATAATGGCAGTACCGTAATCATCCAGCGCGCGCCCATCTTCAAACACCTTTAGATGACAGGAAACCTGTGACGGGATCAAACCTGTCATGAATCTGCCAAGATTGTAAGCATGGGTGGCAATATCACCAAAGCATCCGGCAGCCCCGGACTTGCTTGGATCTGTTCGCCATCCCGCCTGCTTTTGGCCACTAACCTCAAGCCTGGTTCTCAACCAACCCTGGATATAGGATGCACGAATGGCGTTGATTTCACCCAACTCGCCAGAGAGGATCATTTCCCGTGCCTGCCTTACCAACGGATATCCAGTGTAGTTATGAGTAAGAGCAAAAACGACATTGGCGTTTTCAACCACCTTGACCAGTTCTTCCGCTTGAGCGAGATCAAACGTCATTGGCTTGTCACAAATAACATTGAAACCGGCCTCTGCAAAGGCCTTGGCAATTTCAAAATGAGTATGGTTCGGAGTCGCAACGGATACAAAATCGACTCTTTGCCCCACCGGAAGGCTTTTTTCTTTCTCAATCATTTCCTTGTAGGAGCCGTATGCTCTTTCCGGGGCAATATCATAAATGCCGGCAGATTCACGGGACCTTACAGGATCAGATGACAATGCCCCGGCCACAAGCGCGGCCCTGTTATCCAACACGCCTGCAATACTGTGAACACGTCCAATGAAAGCTCCCTGGCCGCCACCAATCAAACCCATGCGAAGTTTTCTGTTCAAAGGCTCGTTCATGATTCATCCATCCTTAACGTTTTCTACAAAGGTTAAACACCCTGACTTGCTGGCTTATCTTGAGATGAAACCGGACCTCAATCAACTCTGTAATCACAACTTTTACAAGAATTTTGCAAAAAGATTCCTGGTGATCTGCTGAACTCTTTCATCTGGTCCCTGGGGCCTTCCAAAATGCGAGATTGGAGGCATGTGTCCCGGTGGCTGCGAAAGCCCCTGGGCCCAAAATATTGTGGATGCATTAAAGACCAAATTGCCTTTTGGACCCGGATAAATAGTTGCGGTAAAATGGGCTGATTTTTCAGCGGCATTCCATGTGGGCCCCTCTGCCACAACTTCCAAACCTGGAATTTCCGCAGGCTCCCCGTGAAACTCCCAACCGACAAGCCCTGAGATCTTATCACCCTTCTTCATTCCGGTATCGCGAAATAACCAATGATCCGGTTTCACAACGGTCCAATCTCCAGATCCATTAAATGGGGAAACTGTTTGAGCTCCAATCAGAGTGGATTCATTGGGGCCATCTTCGGGAAGATCCGCCATGTACTGGTGCTCTTTGGGCCTAATACCACCGTAGCGGCCGGCTCGGGTTATTATTCTATTTGGAACCCCTGTACTAGATGGTGAAAAAGGCGTTACAAAGCAAACACTATTCCCTGAAAGAAATGCAGCATGAACTCCACTTTCCACAGCCTGCTTTACATTTTTAAATTGCTGTATGCTCCAGTATTCATCATGCCCAACAGAGAGAAAAGCCTTGCCCCGCATCAATTCATCAGGATTCGAATGGACATCCGAATTAGAGATGTAACTAACATCGTAACCCTCTTTTTCCATCCAGTAGGCCAGAGGGAATTCCCATAACAGAAATTCGCCAGACCCTTGAGATAATGGGTTATCCATGATCTGGACATATTTGCCATAAGGCCTGTCAAAAGAGGCTTTCACCCCAGATACAAGTGGCTTTTTGTCGGCCCTGTCATTGGTGTAAAGGGAATAACCATCCGGCCACTGATTGTACGCCTGCCAGGTGTTATCGCTGCATTGGAATAAAAAGTCCGCTTTTCGTTTATCCTTAACGATAAAGATCACATAACTCTGATAGCGATGCTGGCTGGAGGAAAGCTTGGCCACATAAACTCCACTGACACTATTTTCAGGCACAACCCAACTGGCGGTGGGCGCCCAATTACACTCCCTAAGCCTCTCTTTTCCAACAACCGGGGTGATTTGTTCCTTAATATCCAACCCTTGTAATCTGGAAACAAATTTTCCACCTTTGCCCTGATAATAGCCAAGGCGGAATATCTCAATCGAACCTTTACCCGGTTTAATGGAACTGACATAAAAAGTGATTTTTGAACCGGCTGAAATACTGGTTTGGGAAGCATACCCCTCTATTAAAGTGGAACGAAACTTATCCTTGGGATCATTCTTGGTGTAACTAAGTTGCCATTCCGAGGTACCTGGCAATTTGTTTTCTTCAATAATGAGATTTGAGATTTTACTTGCAGCCGTTGCAATCTGGGTGGAAGCACCAGTGACTGCGGCAATTTGCAAACTATTTCGGATAACATCTCTTCGATTTGGCTTTTTCATGACTAAACACCGGTGGATTAATGCTTGTTACATCACCGATGAGTAGATTGAATCAAGCTGACAAACGGTTCAAGGAAAATCCTGAATTTAATGTCATCTTGCCGCGTTCCCTGGATGTCAGGGTGTACAACGTGCCATATAGTTTGGCCAGATCCGATGGCAGCTTTCTATTCCTGCGGGCAAACACCTTTCCAGCCACTTCCAGTATGTTTTTCAAATCCATTCTTGGAAATATATCGCTGCCACTTGCGGTGGTAAAAGATGGGATATTTCTGCTTAAGTAACCATCTCCAGGCAGTAGTTGGGTAAAAACTCCCGCCTTGGTGCCAGCATTCAGCAAGGTGCCTATTCCAGTTCTACAGTGGTCTCCCAAAAATGCCCCAACTTTGATTTTTCTAGCATCGATAAGTTCGTTCTGAACCATAACGCGAATTGTGGAATAATCATTCCTGAGATCGCTGGAGATGGTACCCGCCCCGAGATTTACCCACTCCCCGAGATAAGAATGTCCCAAAAAACCATCATGATATTTATTCGCATATCCTTGGATGATACTGTTTTCGATTTCTCCACCAACACGACTGCAAGGCCCTATGCTGGTACCAGCCTTAATTCTTGCACCGTAAACTATGGTGTTGGCACCCAACCAGCAAGGCCCCTCGATTCTTGAAAATGACTGAACTTTTACACCGGTCTCCAAAACGATCGGACCATTACGAGTATCCAGCATGGTGAAAGGTTCAAGTTCTACTCCTGAACCGCGCACAAACCACTTTTCATTTCCGACCAAAGCAACATTTGAAGGAATTAGACCACTTGCAGGCAAAACCGGGTCAAAATCTTTGCAAACCAAATCAGAGTTTTTGTCAATCAGATCCCACAAATATTGAAACTGCCAACCCTGAACATCGACTTGGGGCATTTGAAGTTCGTCCCAAAATGCCAGTATCGCCTCAAGGGACTGCGCTTCGGAAAACATGGCCTTTTCTTCGGGTCCAAGGCAAAGATAAACAACTTTCCCGTTATGCACACCCTGATGGGGAATAAGACTGGGCAAAATAAAACCTTCCGGAGGCACCCACGAGGCATCCACCATCAGCCAAGGTCTTTCATCCTCAAAATCCTCAAAAGAATTCACGGATAATCCGGGATATTCACCCAAGCAAATATTCTCAATGTAACTTCTGACCCACAAACCACTTAAATCGGCCCTAAAAAGCCTTTTCAGCCGATTCAAAATAGTTCCAGCTCCGCTAACCAATGAAAAAACCGGTCTTGTCCAGGTGAGTGGCTCAAGATCCAAAGCGTTTGCATTTTCAACAATAAAAAGTCTTGGTTTCATGGCTTCTTTGCACCCAAAAACTATCTCTTGCGGAGTCCTATAACTAGTGCAAGCAATTTGGGCAATCCCGGTTCTGACAAGTCTATCTAGCGGCAAAATTACGCTTCGGATATACCCATAAAGCTTTTAAAATTTTGTCGGGACTATTTATGTCACATAATTCCAAAGCCAGATTTGCATTAGCTTTACTTCTTCTCATTAATCTTCTGAATTACATAGATCGGTACATTCTTTCCTCCACCATTGCTGGTATTGAAAAAGATCTGCTTGGTCATTTGGCTGAAAATAAAAGAAAAGCACCGGTTGGAATGTTAGCTACCTGCTTCATGGTAAGCTTTATGGTTTTCGCCCCTATATTCGGGTCTTTGGTCGGAAAGATCTCACGCTGGTATCTTATTGGTGGAGGAATTATTTTCTGGTCACTTGCAAGCGGTCTATCCGGCATTTCAGGAACTTTTTCAAACATTCAACATCACACGAACAACGACTATTTACTTGCGCTTTCTGGAATTATTGGAACCTTTACTTTTCTAGCCATCACTCGATGTATGGTTGGAATTGGCGAAGCGGCTTATGGACCAATAGCCCCCACTATTCTTTCGGATTATTACCCAGAAAACCGCCGGGGAATGATAATTTCCATTTTCTATGCCGCCATACCAGTGGGAAGCGCCATAGGATACACATTTGGAGCAATCGTGGGCTGGCCAGACGCCTTTTATTGGGTCATACCGCCTGGCGTATTATTGGGAATAATATGCTTTTTCCAAAAGGAACCCGATCCAGAATCCCAAAACCTCCACTCCCCATCCCAGACAATAAACCTTAAAACCGCAGCACAAACACTATTCAAAATTCCTTCTTATGTACTTAACTGCCTTGGAATGACTGCAAACACTTTCGCCATAGGGGGAATTGCTTTTTGGCTGCCAAATTATGTCGCTCACTACCGCGAATTTGGGACAGAAAAAGAAGCAGGAACCTGGATGGGCGGAATCATTATTCTTTCCGGAATGGGAGCCACTCTTATGGGTGGCTTTTTGGGGGATTATTTCAAAAAGTGGCACAAAGGCTCCTACTTCACGGTATCTGGAGTAGGCATGCTGTTGGGTTTTCCAGCATTTTTATTGGTTCTTTTTGTTCCTTTCCCGGCTGCTTGGATTTTTGTGGCGGTTTCATGCTTTTGCCTGTTTCTGAACACAGGCCCCACGAACGCCATTCTTTTGAATGTTTCTCCCCCCGCCTTCAGGTCCATGGCTTTTGCAATCAATATTTTCATGATTCACGCCTTCGGGGACGCAATAAGCCCCTGGATTATTGGACTTATCGCCGACACATTTGCCACCGGTGGGCAAAGCAACCTTAATGCAGGTTTCTTTTCTATTTCAGTCATGATCCTTTTAGGGGGCCTCTTTTGGATACTTGGAAGCAAACATTTGGAAAAAGATACCCGGGCAGCTTTGCATAATTAAACCAGTTCCCAAAAACAGAAGTCATTCATTTTTCACATTCATTTTGTCTGTTGCAGCGCAATAAACATTCCATTATTGTTGAATAAAGTAAAAGAGCTTATTCCTACCAGAGAGAAAAAAATGTTTCGTTTTGCATCTTTCCTAGTAACTACAGTCACTTTTGTTTGCGTTTCATCCAGCCATGGTGATGATTGGCCACAATGGAGAGGTCCAAATCGTGATTGCGTTTCTAACGAAAAAAACCTTCTTCAAAGCTGGAGTGGCAGCGGCCCAAAACTTTTATGGACCTTTCGGGATGCTGGAGATGGCTACTCCGGCCCTGCCGTTGTAGGAAACCAGCTTTTCATGATGGGCGTACAGAAAGATACTGAAACCATTTTTTCTCTGGATACAAAAACTGGCAAACCACTATGGTCGACTGAAATCGGCAAGCCTTATCCAAACAAGTGGGGTGGTGGTCCCCGAAGCACACCCACCTTTGATTCTGGAAAAGTTTACGGCATTAGCGGGGAAGGGGATCTGATTTGCGTGGATGCAAAATCTGGCAAGAAAGAATGGCTTGTTTCCCTTGCCAAGGAACTCGAAGGCAAAGTGATGAAAATCTGGGGCTTTAGTGAATCACCACTTGTAGATGGCAACAAGGTTGTATGTAGCCCAGGTGGCCCCAAAGGCTCGATCGCAGCTCTAGATAAAAACACAGGCAAGGTGATTTGGCGAACTACAGAAATCACGGATGAAGCATCCTATTCTTCCATCATTAAGGCAAAAGTGGGGAAACACGAAGTTTACATTCAAATGACCGCGGGAGGACTTGTTGGCGTTGACGCAAATACTGGTAAAAAGCTTTTCGCTGAAAAGGTTGCAGTTAACAATATTGCGATCATTCCAACGCCAATTTTTTTCGACAACAAAGTTTATGTGACCTCTGATTATGGCACTGGCTGTGGTCTTGTCGAATTAACCCCTTCCGACTCGGGTATTAAATCAAAGGTGGTATACGAAAATAAGGTAATGCAAAACCACCATGGCGGTGTAATACTTCACAAGGGGCATATTTATGGAGCCTCGGGAAATTGCAACGACCGTAGCGCACGGTGGAAATGCCAGGACGTTGCAACTGGCGAGATGAAATGGGAATCAGAAAAGCTGAATCAGACAGGTTCCATTACCATGGCGGGTGGAAGAATTTACCTGTATGGCCAAAACGACGGAACAGTAGTTTTGATTGATCCCAACACCAAAGATTTCACAGAAACTGGAAGATTTAAAATCCCTGAAACCACCAAAAAAGAACGCCAATCAGGAAAGATTTGGACTCACCCGGTGGTAAGCAATGGCAAGCTTTTCCTAAGGGATCTTGATCTGGTTTTCTGTTTTGATGTTTCTTCCAATTAAATAACTGGCAAATTTCAAAAGGCTATCCGATGAACGCACTAACAAACATTAGCAAAGCTATAGTTCTGCCAGCTCTGTTTTTAGGGAGCTTTGCCTTTGCAGAGGATTGGGCGGGATTTAGGAATACTGATAGATCTGGAACCAGCAAAGAAATTGGTCTTTTGCCGACTTGGCCAAAGGAAGGCCCAAAACTGGCTTGGACTTTCAAAAATGCTGGTACCGGCTATTCTGGCCCTGCAATAGTGGGAAATCATGTTTTCATCATGGGCGCCCGTGATGGCAATGAATTACTTTTCAAATTGGATCCCAATGGCAAGGAACTTTGGGCCCTTGAAATTGGTAAGATGTTTGATTTTAGCGGGAACACTTTCAGCGGCGGGCCAAATGCAACCCCAATGGTGGATGGCGAACTTGTTTTCGGCCTCGGAAGCCAGGGGGTTCTTATTTGCTGCGAATCCAAAACTGGCAAGCTAGTTTGGAAAAAGGATTTGCCCAAGGAAATGGGTGCGGAGGTTAATAATATTGGTGGCGCCCCAGAGAAAATGGGGTGGGGATATTGCTGGTCACCGATCGTGGATGGGGAGAACCTTATTTGTGTGCCAGGCGGAAAAGACGGAACCTTAGCGGCCTTGGACAAAAAAACCGGAAAGGAAATCTGGAGATCAAAGGAAGCAACTTATCAGGGAACTTATGCATCACCAATTATAGCCAATATCCATGGTGCTAAAACAATTGTTC
>JBEGQX010000341.1:0-6135 GCA_041180805.1 Planctomycetota bacterium | reverse complement strand
TGGAAGCGTGTTTGCTTTTTCTCCAGGGTGATTCATGGAAAATATCAGGGAATTATTGCTGCATTCGGATGGAATTACTTTGGTTCAGGCCGTCAAAAAGGCTGGCATAGGGTCCACTGGTGGTCAGTCAAAATATCTGATCCGCGAAGGGCATATTCAACTAAATGGACAGATTCACACATCTCCAAACACCACTCTGAAAGTGGGGGATAAGTTTGGCAGCAAGGATGGGGAAACTTGGGTGGTGACCCTGTGACCCATAAAAGCCAGCATGCGGATTATTTGGTTAACCCGAACAATAACATTGTTCTAAGAGTTATCACGCTTGCCTGGCCGGCGCTGATGCTTCAATTTATGCATCTGCTGATTAATCTTTGGGATCGATTTCTCGCGGGGCGATTTCTTCAGGTTCACCCTGATGTGCATATTTCCATTCAAGCGGCACAAACAACGGGACAATACTTTGCCTGGCTTATTTCCAGCTACAGTGTTTTGGTTACTGTTGGAAGCACAGCCCTTGTGGCGCGCTTTATTGGTGGGGATGAACTCGAAAAAGCCAGGAAAGTTGTAAATCATTCGTTTTGGATCGCGCTGATACTTGGAGTCTTGGCAGCCATTTTTGGTGTTTTGCTGCTTCCTTATGTGCTCTCGTTTATAGGGCTTCAAGGAAACGCTGGTGAAGAGGCTGGCAGATTCCTGTTTTATATCTTTCTGTTCCTGCCTTTTCAGTTGATCGAATCAGCGTTTATTTCCTGCCTTGTTGGTGCGGGAGACACCCTCACAGGTTTGATTGTGCTGGTAGGTGTAACCATTCTGAATATACCGTTGTCTTTTGCCTTTGCTACCGGGGCAATCCCGATGTTGGGTAATTGGGGTTTTTCAGGCATAGCTTTGGGAACTGCTTTAAGTCATGTCGTGGGTTGCTTCGTTATTTGTGCCATCCTCGCCAGGGGTAAATCGGATTTGAAATGGGAATTTAGACCGCTCATGGAGTTAGAATTGGTGAAAAGGATGTTAAGGATCAGTATTCCCGCGGGGATGGATAGCCTTAGTATTGGTGTGGGGCAATTTATATTTTTGGGAATTGTGAACAACCTTGGCGAGGTTGCGGCTGGCGCTCATGGAATTGCCCTGGGGTGGGAAGCCATGGGCTATCTCTCTGGTGGGGCATTTGGAACCGCGGCAATCGCACTTGTTGGATTGAATTTGGGAGCTTCGCAGCCCGCCGAGGCATCGCGCTGCGCATGGATCTCTTATTTTATGGGTGCTGGGGTTATGTCATTTATGGGAGCTTTGTTTTTTATTTTTGCGGAGCCCATGTTTCTTGTTTTTTGCCCTGAACCTTCGCAGGCTGAAATCGTGCGAACGGGCGCGCCCGTGCTTCGACTTATCGCCTTTGCCATGCCTTTCCTGGCATCTTGCATCATAATCACATCCGCATTGCGGGGAGCGGGTGATACGCGTGTTCCGGTGATTTACACTTGGATAGGCTTTTTCCTGCTTAGGATTCCTTGCGCGCTTATTTTTGCGCGTAACGACCTGGGCCAGGGCCAATGGATGAATGGATTAGCCATGGGACTATTAGGTGCCTGGCTGGCGATGTTTGTGGATTTGTTTGCAAGGGGTGTGATGCTTCTATACCGGTTTTATTCCGGTGCATGGAAGAAGATCACCGTTTAGGTGTTATTTTTTCAGTTCTTCCAAAGCCGTGGGAAAATCTGCGGTAAAGTGAAAACGGTCTTCTAATTTGCAAGCCGAGAATATCGCCTTAACTTGGGGGCTTACATGGCATACCGCCAGCTTGCCACCAAGTTCGTTCAATTGCCTTTGAAGCGATATCATCTTGCCAAGGAAAACACTGTACATGCATTCCATGTTGGGGCCAAGGCTAAGGGCTGCCTTGTTAACTTTTTCATCTTGAATGGCCTTCCGAATTTCCTGAAATGCATCCTGAATTTCCAATTCAGAGGGACGCAAATTCTTGAAACGAAGGCATATGGCATCCCCTTGTTTTTCGTAGCTGATTAGTTTGAAATTATTCATCACATGCCTCGTTCATATAAGTACTTGATATTATTCAATTTAACTATCTAAATGCCGGTGTCAAGGATTGATTTTGTGACAAATTCTAGCTGTGGAAGTTCCCCGGTCGGTATTTTTTCAAACTATCTGCAATGATATTCGGGAACTTGGCTTGGCGTGTTGTGTTTCAACGACCGTTTCAACGGGAATGGGTTGACCTATAAGCGTTTCTTTTTCAATTCCATTTACGATGACCGGCACCAATTTTCGCCTTAGTGCATCGAGCATACCCGGTAAGGAGATCCGAATCCCGCGCGAGGAAGTCCCTTCCACAAAACCTGGCTTGAAACTTGCGGATTCAACCAAAACCTCTTCCTGCTTGCCTTGGAGGCTGGCTTGAAACCTGCCTCGGTTCTCATGTTCGATCATTTCAAGGATTTGTCGGCGGGTGCTTTTTTCCTGGTGTGAAACAGTTTCCCGAATGTTGGCAGCCGGGGTGCCCTCCCTGGGGCTGTAGGGAAAAACATGCATTTTGAAAAAACCAGCCTCTCTGCTGATTTGGCAGGTTTGCTCAAAATCTTCCTCAGTCTCGCCGGGAAAACCCACGATAATATCGGTGGAAAATCCAGGGGTATCCAGGGCTTCCCTTATGCGATGAACTCTTTCCCGAAAACCCTGGGCTGTGTAACGCCTTCGCATGGCCGCAAGGATTTTGTCTGAACCACTTTGAAGGCAAAGGTGAAAATGCGCTGCCACCCGCGGATGATCGCGGATAACTTTGATAAGGTCATCACGGGCTTCCGCCGCCTCCAAACTGCTAAGCCGTATTCTCATGGATGGAAATCTGCGCGAGATATCTCCCAGAAGATGCCAAAGTCTATTCCATTCTGCTTTGGGTTTTCCCTTGGAAAGGTCTATTCCATAGTGGCCAAGGTGAATGCCATTGAGCACCACTTCTTGGTAACCGTTTTGTTCCAACTGCGCTATTTCATCGAGGATATCCTGGGGATGTCTGCTGCGAAGGTTCGGTCGTACAGAAGGTATAATGCAGTAGGAACAATTGAGTAGGCAGCCATCCTGAACTTTTACAAAAGCCCTTTGGTGCTCGTCAAAACGTGTGATGTGTTTTGGCCTCTGTTGAATACCGAATTCCGAAAGGGAGTCCAGGAACGCTTCCTTATTTCCAATAACTTTGGAAACACCGGGAATCTTCCGTAGAGTTTCCGGTTCGCGTTCCGCATAGCAACCGGTCACAAGAATGATGGATTTAGGGTTTCTAGATTGAATTTTCCGGATGATATTTCGGCCCTTGGCATCCGCATCATGGGTGACGGTGCAGGTGTTTATAATGCAAAGGTCTGTGGATTCATCTTCTTCCACAATCTGGATGCCATTAAGTTCCAGCATTTCCCTGAAGTATTGGGATTCATACTGGTTAACTTTGCATCCCAAGGTAAGAAGCGAACAGGTTTTTGGTTTTTCAGTCATTTTTCAAAAGGTTGGGGATGTTTCGGCCTGTTACTGAATAATTCTAATTTATTGTAGGCAGTGGGAAATTCTTTTGAAGAAATAATGGAGATGAAGAATACCGAAGGTGGGACTCGAACCCACACACCCTTGCGGGCACCGGATTTTGAGTCCGGCGCGTCTGCCATTCCGCCACTTCGGCTTACTAAAAACAATAGCGAAAGATTCCAAAAACGCCAGTCTAGAACAGAAAAACCATTCGATTATCATGTTTTACTGCCCCACCGGGCAGTTTTCATGTAAATTATTCTTAGGTTTGTAGGTTGTGCACAGAGACCCTCCTGACATGACTCAATCTGGTTCCAACAAGACTGAATTGGGCAACTATTTTGTTGCCAATTACCCGCCATTTTCATTTTGGAAAAACACGTATTTGCCAGATGCCTTTTCCATGCTGAACGCGCCACCGGTGCTAAAGAATCCGCTGGGTTTGTATGTGCATATTCCTTTTTGCAGGAAACGCTGTAAATTTTGTTACTTCCGCGTGTATACCGACAAAAATGCCAAAGATGTGGATTCTTACCTTGAAGGCATTCTTAAAGAAATCGATCTTTATTCCAAACTGCCCGTTCGTGCAGGCAGGCAGCTAAAGTTTATTTATTTTGGTGGTGGTACTCCTTCTTACCTTAGTGTTAACCAACTGCAAAAATTGTTCGGGGGAGTAAAAACCAGTTTTGATCTCGAACAGGCTGATGAGGTTACTTTTGAATGTGAACCCGGTACTTTGCAGCAGCATAAACTTGCAGCATTGAGGGAACTGGGAGTAACCCGTCTTAGTCTTGGTGTGGAGAACTTCAGCGATTCCGTTTTGGAGGCCAATGGCCGTGCCCACCACGTTGAGGAAATTTTCAGGGCATATGACTGGGCCAGAGAATTGGGTTTTCCCCAGATCAATATTGATCTTATTGCCGGGATGGTGGGAGAAACTGAAGCCAACTGGCATGATTGCATCCAGAAAATTATCGAGTTAGCGCCAGATTGCCTAACCATTTATCAGCTTGAATTACCTTACAACACCGTGTTTTCAAAAGAATTGAAGCAGGTCGATCAACCGGATCCCATGGTGATTTCCGATTGGCCCACCAAACGTGCCTGGGTGAAATATGCCTTCGAAACTTTGCAGAAGCATGGTTACGAGGTTTCGAGTGCTTACACTCTTGTCAAAAATAAATCTAAAACAAAATTCGTATATCGTGATGAGCTTTGGCACGGTGCTGATATGTTTGGAACCGGAGTTGCATCCTTCGGGCATGTGCAGGGGATACATCTGCAAAACCTTGACCAATGGGATGCTTATCTTGGGTCGTTATCTCAAGGCCAGTTGCCCCTTGGGCGTGCGCTCCCCATTTCAAACAACCAGAAGCTTATTCGCGAGATGATTTTGCAATTAAAAACGGGACTCATTCATCCGTCCGAATTCGAGAAAAAGTTCCATGTGAAGGTGTTGGACAAGTTTAAGCCCCAGTGGGAATCGCTTTCTGGACAGGGCAATTTGAAGATTGGGACAGATAGTGTGGAAGTGACCATGGACGGGCTTCTTCAGGTGGACCGGTTGTTACCCGGTTTTTTTGAACCTGAGCACCTCGGCGCAAGATATACCTGATTGCAAGGGTTCATGGTTTGATGGCAGAGCAACTTACATTCATGATGGGGAAATACGCCGCGGTAATGATGCCAGGCCTTAGGTACCATCGCACCCATTTTTGGAGTAGGCCATCGGATACAGGAAGTACTTTTGGATTTACATCCTACGCCATCCGTCTGATGCAGGATGTCTATTTTCTTGACTGGCAGGTGAATGCCGGCGACAAAGTGAAATTATTGGAGCAAATAGGGCACATTGAAACCTCAAAGGCCGTATCAGATTTATTCGCCCCCGTTGCTGGTATGGTAAAGTCTTTCAATCAGGAGGTTTTGTCCGATCCATCGCTGATTAATGTGGATGGTTTTGGAAAAGGCTGGTTGTTCGAGATGGAATGTGATGCAACCGCTGGCATGGATGTGCATGAATACATGAAGTTCCTTGAAGATAATTGGGAAAAGACCCAAAGAATGCTCAAGGGCAAGATCAACTCCGGGGATGATTAAAATGAGTCAGAGAAAGCTTCAGGTTGTGTTGTCCCAGGCGCAGGGAAGGGATCCGGTTCGCAGGGGCCTTGAAGAGGAAATTGCCGCTTCTTTGTTGTTGGAACCCGGTGTCGATCTAGGGATAGTTCCGCATTTGTACGATTTGAACCCCGGCCACACCGGAAGATTGTTCATGGAAAACATCCACGGCGACATGGTTGTGCTTTCCTGGTTGTATCCCCGTGCTGCCTACTGGTTGCTTGATAGAAATGGTATTGGCGGAAAGCTCGGGGAAACCAGTGTTTTGGCGGAACAGCCTTCAGAAGAGGAGGAGGAAAACGGGGAAGAGCAAAAGCCAACCGGTATTGGTTCCGTAAAGGAAACGAATCGTACGATTTACTGCCTGGATTTGCGTGATACCCGTGATCATCGAAAGTACTTGGAGGAGATACGCCGGATTCTTGCGGAATGCAAAGAGCGTTGGAACACAGCGCCAGATAAGGCACCTTCCGTAATTCA
>JBEGQX010000340.1:0-7884 GCA_041180805.1 Planctomycetota bacterium | reverse complement strand
TGGGATGGAGAAACCCTGTTGGTAACTCACCACCATTTCAAGGTTCTTTACCGGTTGAAAATTCCCAACGATGGGAAGGTGCTGGAATTGGTGGAGGCATTGGAGTGCCCCTTTCCCGGCCAGGGAATCGCACAGGATTCCCTATCAGGTGGGTTGGTTGGGATTGATCGGCCCAAAAAAGAAATCGTTTTTGCCCAACGGGCGAAATAAAAACTGCTTCAATCGTTAAAACCCCACCCTATTGGTTTTTTAATCCCCCTTTGGTTCCGCTATCCATCAAATAACGGCGATTCTGTTCCGATTTAAGGAATAAGGTTTTCCTCATGTAAAGCAAAGGATTTGCTTCGATGGATAAATATTTTAATAAATGTTGCTCGTGGATGATTGCGGTGGCAGGCATCCTGTGTTTTCCCTGGCAGGCATTTTCCCAGGAAAACACCAAGCAAATGACTTTGCCGGAATGTCTTACTTTCATGAAGGAGAATCATCCCCGTGTGAAGGCTGCTGAAGCCAGCTTGCGGGCGGCAATGGCAGGCCACGAAGGTTTGAACCATTTGCCCCTCTATGCCCGATTAAGTCCGGATTTGAAATTTCGAAAACAACAATCCCAAATCAGCATCGAAGTTAATGATGCGGCATTGCAGCAGCAAGTCCGGGACACCGCATACGGAGTGGCTCATTGCTACTACCTGGTGGTGTATGCAGGTCAGCAAAAACAACTCACCGAGGAAATTATCCAGGTACTGGAAAAAAATATCAAAGCCTTGGAATTAAAGTTTAAGGTGACAAATAATGCATCGGATCAAAAACATTTGCAGGAATTGAAATTGGGATTGGTGGAAGCAAAAGACAAGTATGCACTGGCTGTGACCGGTTTTGATCGTGCCAAATCGGCATTGATGGAAGAGATGGGGGGCCGATACAGGACGGGTAACATCATGCCCAAGGATACCGAACTTCCGGAATTCAAAATCATGAACTTCTTTGAGAAAGATTTCATTATTGATATTACCGAGAAGTCTGTGAATGCCCGCTTGGAAGCCATCAAGTCTTCCCGTGCGGTGGACATCACCTCATTGGAAGTAGATGCCCAAAACAGTGCCAGATTCGCGCCAAAATTCCGCACCTTTGCGAATGGATCCGACCTTCATTACATTCCCATAGGCGTGCAATCCCGCGGTGAGGATTTTACACCAGAGCAAATCACCATTGAAATGCCTCCAAACTTGGTGGGTAAAAGAACCTACCGTGTTCAATCTGCCCAAGCCTACCTCGATCGTGCGGTTAATGTGAATGAAACTACCCGCAAGCTCATTCGTTTGGAGGTGGGAAATGCTTTTCAGCAATTGAAGGAAACCCATCTGAGATATCAGGAATTGAAGAAGCACCAGCCAACGCTGAAGAATAACCTGGATAACCTTGCCAACAAGCCTTTGAAATTTTTAACCGAGGAGGAGGCCAGCATCTTTGAAAGGGCGGGGCGAATGCTGGGCAATTATAATCAAACCTTGTTGATAAGTATCGATAATGTGATCGATCTGGAAAGAGCCACCAACGGGATTTTCAGCCTGGGCTTTACCTGCCCTTCCACGCACACCATGGATGGCCTGCCAGTAGAGCGTAAATAACCGTGGCGATAGAAATCGCCCAAAACGATAAGGGTGTAATTCTTCCCATCCGGGCGCAACCGGGTGCCAGGCGCAACGCAATCGTTGGCGAGCATGGCGGGGCATTGAAAGTGGCTGTTCAGGCACCTCCAGAGGATGGCAAAGCCAACGAGGCCATCACCGATCTGCTTCGGAAAAGTTTTGGCATCAGCAAGCAGCAGATTGAACTGTTAAGCGGTCATACTTCGCGGGATAAAAAATTTCTGCTTACTGGGATAACTCTCGAGCAGCTTCAGGCAAAAATCACGGCTTTACTATCCGATGTCTAAAGTTTGAAGTTTCTTGCCTCGTCCACAAAAGCTGCGAAGTTTTCCATGGGCGTGGTGCGGTCCACACCATGGTTAAGGTTAAGAATATGTTTATGCCCACCCCCGGCGCGAAGGCATTGCCTTACCGCTTCCCGAACTTTTTCAGGTGTGCCGGTGCGGAGAATCATTTCATCCACATTTCCCTGGAAAACCAAGTCGGGATAATCTTTGCGGGCCTGAGCCAGGTCTTGGCGCTTACCAAGGCTGATAATGTCCGCCCCTGTTTTTGCCTGCCGGGGAAGATAGGGGCATTCCTTCACAAATAGAATGCGGGGAATTCCCGTCGCCTTGCCCAGAATATCCGCATGGTATTTCTGCGCCCAGCTATCGTATTCGTTCTCGGAAAGCATGCCCGCCCAAGAATCAAAAAGCTGATAGGCACTGGCACCATCGGCGATCAGGGTTTTCAAGAATACCACGGTCGCATGGGAAAGTTTTTCCAGAAGGGCATCCCACACCGCAGGGTTTTCTCTGGCAAAAGCACGGGTGGCATCCATATTCTTACCGGTGCCTATGCAATAAGTGGCCACGGTAAAAGGGGCGCCTGCAAATACAAGCACAGGGTGTGAGTTGTTCAAATCCTTTTTCACCCGGAAAAGCATCTGGCGAACATGCTCAAAGGTTTGGGGAGCAGGATTTGCTTCTAATTTGTCGACATCCGCCAGGGTTCGGATGGGGGTTGCAGGCACAGGGCCGGTGTTCGCCTGCAAGGAAAAGGGCAATCCCATGGAAACAGGCAGCGTGGTAATGTCGTAGAAAAGGATGACACCATCCACCCCGAATCGAACGGGAAGGATGGAAGCCTTGGCGGCCAGCTCCACATTTTCCGAAAAATCGTAGAAACCTATGCCTGTGCGAAGCTTTTGGAATTCGCTGTCCCATCTGCCAGCCTGACGCATGGCCCATACAGGAACTCGTTCGACTTTTTCTCCCCGGGCAGCCCGGACCAGTAGATGCTCCATGAGGGGCTCCTGACCAATGAATGTATCTGATCAGTTTATCATTTATCGGGGCGTTTGGTGCCCCAATACAGGGTTGCGATCCCAAAAGTGAGTGGCTTCCAGCGGACATTCTCCAGTCCACCGGATTCCATCAGCCTTGCAAGGTCTTCACCATCAGGAAACTGGAGCACACTGTTGCGAAGGTAATGGTAGGCATCGTCCTTGCTGCGGGAAAAAATCTGACCCATCAGGGGTAGAATCCTTCGGAAATAGAAACCGTAAAGCGAGCCCAGAAACCAGCCTCGTGGTCTTGAGAATTCCAGGATGGCAACTGTACCGCCAGGCTGGGCTACTCGCACCATCTCCTGAATGCCTTTCAGTGTATCAGACACATTTCGAAGCCCAAAAGCCACTGTGACAAGGTCGAATTTTTGGTCCTGAAAGGGTAAAACAAGTGTGTCGGCTTCAAGAAATGGTATTTCCAGTTGTTTTTTGACGGCCTTTGCTCTTGCTGTTTCCAGCATGGGAAGGCAGAAGTCGCTGCCAACAACGGGGATTTTGCCGCCTGCCGCAAGGTGGTAGCCAATGGCCAGGTCACCAGTGCCGGTGCATACATCCAAAATGGAACCTTGTGTGGGGGGTGGAACCAGCTTGGTCATGCGCCAGCGCCAGTAGCGGTCTATGTTTAGGCTAAGAAGGTGGTTCAGAAAATCGTACCAGGGCGCTATGCCGGCAAACATGGCACGAACACGATTTCCATCCTTGTTAACCTGATTGGCGGACATGGTTGTAAGGTTGCCTTTTTGTTGTATGAGCCGCGAAATCTTACCATAAAGCAAAAAAAAGAAGAGAGGCCCAAAAGCCTCTCTTCCTTATTATAGTTCAAGATGAAAATCCGGAACTAAACCCGAAGTTGCAATTAAGCAGCCTTCTTTGGTTCAGCCTTCTTTTCTTCCTTCTTAGGTTCAGCAGGAACTACAGTTCCGCCATTGCAACCATTGCAGGAGCCGCCGGTGCAACCATGGCAAGAACGATGACCCTTCAGCTTGCTGAGGAGACCGCCGCCGTTGCAGCCATGGCAAGAGTGCTTGGAGCCGCCGTTGCAGCCGTTGCAGCTCTTAACTTCGCCGCCGCAGCAGCCTTTGGAACGATTGAAAAGCTTGTGACCGCCATGGCAGCCATTGCAACCATTGCAGCTCTTCTTTTCAACAACCACGGTGCCCTGGCAACCATTGCAGCCCTTGCAGCTGCGACCACCAAGATCCACCACATCTGCGCTGCCACTCAGCGCCATCAACAATACTACGCTGTACATTCTCTGTACCTCCAAGGGAAACTGGAAAACCTAAACCCCCTACCGATTCAGAACCAGCCCACTGCGGGCCAAGTAAAACCTGAATTCGAATTCCTCCCCATCATCCTTACGAACCACCACGAAGCTTACCCGAATTTTAGTCTGCCTTGGCTTTCCCAACGGAGGACGCCGGCTCAGGCAATCGATGTCTCCTTACATCGTCTCTGCTGTCAGAGATTGGTGGAGGAGGGGTTATTTAGATAATATAGTAAAAACCAGTTAACCTTAGGTCAAGCATTATTTAGGTAATTTGGCCCGACTTTTCTGGCACCCCTTTTCCCGCACCTATCCCTACTTAATACAACCCTCATAAACCCACTTCTTATTGGTATTCAGAGCCTTTCCGGGGTATCTTCTGTCAAAAATCCTGCTTTTTGGAAGTTTCCCCATGAACCTAGCCGCTTTTTTTCTTTCTTTGGTTTTTGCTGCCAATCCTGTTCAGGCAGATTTGGTTTTGAAAAATGGTTCCATTTACGATGGATCTGGAAACCCACCTGTAAAAGGTGATGTGGCTATTTTCAAAAACAAGATTGTTGCCATCGGCACTTTTGAAGTCCAAGGTTCGCCAAAAATTATCGATGTCAAAGGCCTTGTGGTTGCGCCGGGATTTATCGATTTGCACACCCATAGCGACTACCCCATGCAAAAAGCTCCCACCAACGCCAACAGAAACTATCTGACTCAGGGAGTCACCACCGTGGTTACCGGGAACTGTGGCTCTGGCCCGGTGGATACCGCGGCTTTTTACAAAAACCTGGAAAAGGCCGGCATTGGTTCCAATGTGGCGCACCAGGTTCCGCACAATGATGTGCGAGCTTCAGTTATGGGGAATGTGAATCGGGAACCCACCACCGAAGAACTTCAGAAGATGGAAAAATTGGTGGAAAAGGCCATGAAAGATGGTGCCTGGGGACTTTCCACAGGCCTTATTTACAACCCCGGTACCTATTCCAAAACTCCCGAACTGGTAACGCTGGCAAAAGTGGCATCCTCTCACGGTGGTTTTTATGCCAGCCATATTCGCGATGAAGGTAGTGGAGTGCTTACAGCTGTAAACGAGGCAATTACGATCGGCACTCAGGCAAAATTGCCCGTGCATGTTTCCCATATCAAAGTTTCTGGTCGCAATTCCTGGGGCAAGGCAGGCGATGTGGTGGCACTGATTTCTCAGGCTAGGAAGAACGGCACAAAGGTAACCGCTGACCAGTACCCCTACACCGCCAGCAGTACATCGTTGAAAGCCACCCTGGTTCCATCGCAATTTCGCGAAGGAAGCCTGTCAGATTACACCAAGCGATATTCCGACCCCGAGGTTGGCCCCCGGTTGAAGGCAGCCATTGAAGACTCGCTGAAATCCAAGAAGAATGGCGAGGATATCCGCATTGCCAGCTACAGCAAGAATGCGGCCTGGTCGGGCAAGAACCTGGTGGAGATTGCCAAACTGGCCAATAAGTCACCTTTGGAGGTGGTGCTGGAAATTGAAAAGAATGGCGGCGCGCAGATTGTTCATTTCGGCATGAACGAGGAAGACATGCGCCTTTTCATGAAGCAGGACTTTGTTTCCACGGCAAGTGATGGTGGTGCCAAGATTCCCGATAAAACCTCGGTGCCTCATCCGCGCAGTTACGGGACCTTTTCTAGGAAAATTGGTTTTTATTCCATCGAGCAGAAATGGCTTCCACTGGAACAGGCCATCCGCTCTTCCAGTGGGTTGCCTGCGGACATCATTGGATTTACCGACCGCGGCTACTTGAAACCTGGCTATATGGCGGATGTGGTGGTGTTTGACCCCGAAAAATTCCGTGATAAGGCTACTTACGAAAAGCCCCATCAATATTCCCAGGGAGTTGTGCACCTGTTGGTGAACGGGGTGGCGGTGATTGAGGATTCCAAACCTACTGGTAAATTGTCAGGAATGGCGTTGCGTAAAAGCCAAAAATAATTATCTGGCAGGTCGTTTTAACATCCAAATGGCAAGGTAAGTGCAAATGGAATAACCTAAGCCTGCCCCCATCACCGGCTGGGCCAATGGTTCGGTTATAATTTTTACAATTTCTGGAAGATTCTCCTGACCGGGAAAAAAACTCCATACTTCTGCGCCAAGAATCCAGCCTGCAAAGCCCCCAAGAATTAGGATAAAAGTTCGGCGGTAGCCTTGCAGCCACCAGAAGATGGCGTGTACCAGACCAAATCCAAATCCAATCAGTGCTGGGAAAATCCACATCCCCACAAAGGAAACAGCTATACCCAAAGGGTTTACGACCATTAGCAGATAGCTTTTCTTCAAGCAGTTTCGCAACAAGTAACCCTGCAGGAGGCCCAAACCCATCGGCAATGTTAACAATCCGTGATTCTTGGGAAGAAAGGTTTCATCGAAATGCCAATCCACCAGCCCAAGTACCGAAAAGAATAATCCATGAAACAAAACCCATCGCCCAAATGTGGGAAATTTCAGTTCATTCAAAGGGTTTATTTCGGAGCTTTGCATCATGAATTGATCCTAACATCTTTGCAAATAGGGTTTAACGCCCAAAAATGAGAAAAGTTCCTGGCATTTTCATGAAAAAATACAAAAAAGTGTTTCCAGCAAAACCGATGGATTATGTAGGATAAATGAAGTCACTCATCATTTTTACATAAGTATTTCAGGGGGTTTCATCATGGTTCGCAAAAAGGGTTTTACCCTGATAGAGCTTTTGGTGGTGATTGCTATCATCGCCATACTCATCGGGTTGTTGTTACCGGCGGTGCAAAAGGTGCGTGAGGCCGCCGCCAAGGCACAGTGTCAGAATAACCTTAAGCAGATGGCTTTGGCATTTCACAATTTTAGTAATACGGAAGGTTCTCTACCCCCTGGTAGCTTTGGACCAAAGACCGCTGACAACAATTTTCCAGCAGGTTGGAGTGATCCTTCAGTTGGCGGATGTTGCCCTTACGGGCATTTCAGTTGGGCGGTGAAAGTTCTTCCCTACATGGAAGCGGAAAACATCTACAAGCAATTCGACTTTAACCAGCCTGCTTATGCGGTTTCGATCATTGAAAATGGAAATCAGAGGGGTCCTGCCGGTGCGGCGGTAAATAAAACACCATCCACCAGCGCGCCCAAAAGTTTTTCATGCCCCGCCTCCAGAAGAGCTGCTCCAGTTAATGAAATGAAGGATTATGCAGTAAATGCTGGTACAGGTACTTGTTGTGCTGAAAGAAATGGCGATGGCGGCCAGCACAACGGTATTGCCTGGGTGAATAGCAAGGTAAAGATTACTGATATCACGGACGGAACCAGTAACACTTTCATGCTTTTAGAGAAGAACCATTGGGCCAACCAAAGTTGGCTGGATGTTGACAAGGGTGCCAATCACTTTGCATGGGTTCATCATCCTTCGCAGGGTTATGTGGTTGCAACCGAGCCACCAACTCCTCAACCACCAAACTCTACCTTTTACAACAACCGTTCCGCAGCCAGCAGTCATTCTGGCGGTGTGATGGCTTCGTGGTGTGATGGTAGGGTTGGTTTTGTTGCAGGAAATATCAATTTCACTGCCTATCAATCCATGCATAGTCGTGCGAATGGCGAGGTTGTGGGTGATTACTAATCTCCCCAAAAAGAATCATGA
>JBEGQX010000339.1:0-12509 GCA_041180805.1 Planctomycetota bacterium | reverse complement strand
CGGTCGCAATTTCATCCCCTTCGATAAACCTTCGGTAAAGCCTGCTGGTTTTTCCATCCGCGAGAAGGGCTTCCAAAATAGTTAATGCGGGCGCATCCGCATGAGTTGCCTCCACAGTATTAAAACCCATAAGCAATCTCGGAGCCTCAAATTTGGACTTCATTTCCACCCGAACCTGATTTTCCCTAACCATTGGTGTTGCTGTTTTTCTGGCAGGTAAATCGGCTTTTGGAATAGCACCAAATAATTCCCTAACCTTTGGAATTACTTTTTCCGGATCAAACCCTCCGCATATAACAAGCACCGCATTGTTTGGGTGATACCAGATATCGTAATGCCTCTTGATAATTTCCGCGGTGGCGGCTTTCACATGCTCGGTTTCACCAATCACCGGATGCCCGTAAGGTGAATTCTTCCCAAACAGCAAAGGTAAGATTGCCTTGTATTCCAAATCCCATGGACCATCTTCATTCCTTTTCAGTTCTTCTATTACAGCACCTTTTTCCTGCTGGAATTCGTGCTTGTCATCCACCATCAGATTTCTCATTCGATCCGCTTCAATCGACAGCGCCTGCTCCCAGCGATCCGCTGAAAAATCAAAATGATAAACAGTACAATCCTCAGAGGTGTATGCATTATTGGCACCGCCATTCCGTAATGTGATACGGTCAATATCACCGGGAACCAGTTTTTTGGTTCCCTTGAACATAAGGTGCTCGAGGTAATGCGAAAGGCCGGTTTGATCAAGGTTTTCATCCGCGGCACCGACGCGATAGCCAGTCATGGTGGTTACTGTAGATGCCCCGGGAATCGGCTTAAGATAAATTCTTAGGCCGTTGGGAAGCACTTCCTCGCGAATCGTTTCCATATCCAGTCGCAAAGAGTTAAGCACTTTATGCCGGGTTGTCTCATTTTGGGCAAAAAGAACGCTGGAATGGTTGAAAACTAAAGCCAATAGAAAAAAAGTGTATCTCATAACACAGGTTCCTTCCTGATAAGAGATGACCCGCCGAAGACCTA
Source organism: Planctomycetota bacterium (assembly GCA_041180805.1). Taxonomy (GTDB): domain Bacteria; phylum Planctomycetota; class Planctomycetia; order Gemmatales; family Gemmataceae; genus JBEGQX01. The sequence goes on along the minus strand of JBEGQX010000339.1, from coordinate 11,489 downwards.
TTCCTTGGTGGCGGAAATGTTTGAACCGGAATGTTTGGAATCAGAAAACTGAATACTACTGCTGATGTTTCTTTTCAAAGCCTCAACTTGGGAGTCCTGTTCGCTTTTGCGAATGCCAGCATCCTTGATAGTGGTGCAGTATAAAACCAACCCCATCACAAGAATGAAAATTGTCTCAAGACCAAAATACCAGTAAACCACACCGGTATCGTTGGTTTCTGAAACACTCTTCCTGTAGTAGCGGGGGATAAGACGCCAGTGAATAATGTTTTTATACATGGCAGATAATATTCACTGGGGTTACTACCCGGCTAGGATTCGAACCTAGACAAAGAGAACCAAAATCTCTTGTGCTACCGTTACACTACCGGGTACCAAAACAACCCTACGAATCTTCTGGTAGAATAGCGTTTATTGGCCAATCATCCAAGAGATTCTTTACTATCAATAATATTATTAGCATTTTTCGGGGGTCGAAGGCAAGATTCAATGAAACAATTAACCGTGGTTGTTAAACCCTTCAGGGCGGAATCTGTGATGCTGGCACTTTCCAACATGGAAATCCATTCGGTTATTGTCCGGGAAGCCAAGGGTTTCAGCAGGCAAAAAGGCTACTTGGATCGTTATCAGGGCAGCGAATTCAGCATGGCTTTTCTTCCAAAGGTTGAAATTACCATTACCGTGGAAGATTCCCAGTTGGAAGAAGTTACAGAAATCATTCTTAAAGCTTCCAGAACTGGAAGAATTGGTGACGGCAAGGTATTTCAAATTTCATTGCAACAGGAAGACCACCTGGAATTCTAATCAGTGCACTTTTAAACCTGCTCCAAAAACCTGATGCAGATTATCCTTGCTTAGAATTTCGGAGGGGTTTCCCTGTTTAAGAATCTTTCCATCGTGCAGACACCAGACCTCATCTGCGTAACCAAGCACCAAATCCAGATCATGGGAAACCAGTAAAACGGTTACCCCGGTTTGTTCATTGATACGGCGAATCAGTTGGTAAAATTTTTCCTGGTCTTGAAAATCAATTCCCGCAGCGGGTTCGTCCAAAAGTAATAATTCCGGACTTGGTTCCATTGCCAGCGCAAGCAATACCCTTTGCAGTTCACCGCCGCTTAGTTTATCCACGACTCGATCCAGGATATTGGGCGACAACCCAACCTTTTCGAGCATGTGAGGAAACTTTGATTTAACTGTCTTATGCACACCCCAAAAAACCGGGCGCGTTTGCATTGCAAGTGCAAAAAAATCCGCCACGGTCAAAGGCAACCCACCTTCAGGACGCAACCGCTGCGGAACATAACCAACATGAGTGGGGTCTGTGCCAATATGGGAATGCCCACAATGAAACTTCATGTCGCCCGAATAAGGAATTTCCTTGACGATTGCACGAAGAAGAGTGCTCTTGCCGGCACCATTCAGGCCTATGAGGGAAGTAACTTTTCCACGGAACAAAGAAGCATTTAGTCCCTTGATAACCTCCAGGTTTCCCCTGCGTACCCTGATATCCTTAAGTGTAATCAGGGGATTGGTCATTGAAGATGCTTCTCAAGGGTTTCAAGGTTTTGCACAAGTTTTTTCAGGAACCAATCCGCGCTTAATTCACCTGCTGAACAGGTCTCAAGCGGATCAATTTCAACAAGTGGAATGGAAAGCCCTTTTTTCTTTAGTTCATCCTGCAACAACCGTGCGGAACTTGTCTTGGGGTATTGGGGTTCCACCGCAATCAAAGCAGGTTTTTTTTCCAGGCACAGCTTCACAATCTTGGTTAACTCCGGAGAATTCGGCTCATCTCCAGGCGTCTTCTGAATCACCGCGGCTATTTCCAGACCAAAAGAGGAAGCCATATAACCCAGCGACTCATGAAAGGTGACAATCACCTTGTTTTTTTTAGACTGAAGCTTTTCCTGATAGGTCTTTTGGGTTTGATCCAATGAATCAATAAGACCCCTCGCCCGGGACTTGTAATTTTCCGAGTCTTCAGGATCCAAAAGGCAAAGCTCATCGCGAATGCCTTCGATCATAATTATGGCCTGCGGAATACCAAGCCAGACATGAGGGTCATAAGCTCCATGGTGATGATGTGCATGGGCACCTTTTTCATCCTCATTATGTTCCTGAGATGCAATTCGTTTGGCCTTTGGGATCTTGTTTGCAAGACGAATAAGTTTCAAGCTTCGATTGCCAGAATCCTTGGAAAGTCGATCCACAAAAAGATTGTCCAAATCAAAGCCATTCGAAAAGAACACATCGGCTTTTCGTACAAGCACGGAATCTTTGGAATTGAATGTGTAATCGTGTGGCCCGGTGGTGGTACAAAGGCAAAGGGATGCAACTCTTTCGCCGCCAATAGTCTTAACCATGCTGAAAATGGGCGGAAAACTGGAAAGTACCTTTATTTTTCCAGTCAGGTCTTTCCATGGGTCGGGCATTTGAGAACACCCACCAACTACTAATAGTCCTGAAACAAAGGGCAAAAAAATGATGAATCGCAAATAATGCACAGGAACCCCATAAAAAAGGAAATACTTCGTATTACCTTAGGTTAGTCTATTCTGTTTTACCTGACAATCTTTAAACCTTTTGAATGAGCAGGGCCTATTACCAACTACTTGTCAATGATTAAGTACTCGCCAACCATTTTCAAAAGCTCCTTAGTGGCAACCACCTTGGTGGAACCATCCGAAAATAGAGCCACGGTTTTTTCAGGAAAGTTTGTCATGTAATGATCAAGCTTTGTTTCATCAAGTATCCGATCCTCTGGTTTTGTCCAAACCACGCTTTTATCTGCACTTCCTTGCAAAAGCATGATTCGTGGAGCAGTCACGGTATCAAGACTGCGACCTTTGCCATTCACCACAAACGCAGCCTGATTTCCAACAACTCCAAGAATTGCAGTTTCTCCGCGATCCTGCTGCATACTAGGCTCCCTAAAAATTGCAGGCATTCTTCGGACCAGTTTTATGTTGTGCTCGCTATCCCAGGGTTCGTTTAAACGAAATTGCCTGTAGAGAAGCCTGTTACCCAAATAAGGAAGGATGTGCACCCGCCAGCTTAACAGGGGTTTTCCATCGGGGTCCCTGCTGAACGCAGGGGGAAGTGAGCCGTTTTCGTGCGCATAGGCAAGAAGTGCCATTCCAACCTGCCTCATTCTGTTTTGGGAAAGAGTGAAATTGGATTGTTCCTGAGCTTTGGCATTAAGAGTGGAAACCATCTGAAAAACCGGCTCAAAATCATCAATCACAATTTTCACATGATCATCTTCCAGCTTGGTGGACTGGACCATTTTGTTTACCATTTGGAATATTGGATCTTTCGCAACCTCATTTAATTCCTTGCCAAGATAATCCGGTATGATTCGAATCATTGAAAGTATTTGCTGGTAAGCCTCCTTGGCCTTAATTGCGTTTTCAGAATAAAAGGTGGCCTCAATTTTCCATGGATCCACAAAAAAACCTATATTGGTGGCCTTGAAGGATTCCTGTTCTAGAGGCCTAGCATTGTTGCCCCTGAAAAGGTCCACAACCTGCCGGGCATGTTTGTTTGGAACCAGGATCAACTGCACAGGCGCTTCACTGATAGTTCTCCAGGATTTTTTCCATTCAGGACGAAAAGCAATTGCATCACCTTTTGATGATCCCGCGACCTGAAGAACAAATAAATCGCCCTTGGGGATCAATTCAAATTCCTGATTTACCCATGGGTTTTTACCATCGTAAAGCATCATCCCTTCGGCGGATTTTACCTTCAATGGCAACAATCCCTCCTTGAATGCCTGAACAAACCCCTCTTGGGTAACTCCCGGGCGTGGCTTAAAGACCATTCTTGGGGTAAATCCACTTGCCAGGTCAGCGCTGCTGCATGAAATCCAGACTTCCTCGACATATTTATCAAACCCAGCCTTTTTACCATTCACAAGCACCACAATCGCAAAAGCCTGGGCCACGGGGATGGCTTTCTTTTGCACCATGGGCATAATCACTTTTTGAATATCGATCTTGCCCGGTAAAACCCTCATGATTGCAAAGGTGTTATCATCCAGCAGTGGTATCACTTTTTCCATGGTTTCCTGGGACAACACCCAAGGGCATTTCCCCAAAATCATGGCCATGGCAAGCCAGAACACCTGGGTTTTTCGAATTGCTTTTTTAATCATTATCTTACCCCTTCAGGGTTCTTTACCAAGGAAGCGAAACTTTCAGTTTGTGTGCAAGTTCTTCCAATTGCTTTGTGGTTCCAGCATCTATGTTTATGCCTTCCACCCTGCGCTTTTCTTTTTGCCTGATTTCCAATTCCCCTGGCAGGGTGATGGCACCATGAAACGAATCCACCTTTGGGCATTCTCTCACATTTTTTGCAAGCTTGGTAGTTTCAGATAGAAAGTGAGCAGACCCCGAAAACATGTCAGGATTGATGAGTAGAAAGAACACCGCGTTGGCACTTCGACTTTCCATCCCCGGTGTACTGCAAGGGGCTCCACTAAGACCACCAGCCAGCATATCCATCAACATTCCCAAACCAAAGCCCTTGTAAGCCTGACTGCCCCCAAGTGGAAGAAGCGTACCTTTGGGGTCGTGATAAAGAACATTAGGGTCGGTGGTTGGCTTCCCCTCGGCATCCAGCAACCATCCTTCTGGCACAGCCTCTTTCTTGTTATAAAAAATTCGTACTTTCCCTTCCGCCACCACGCTGGTTCCCATATCCAAAACCACAGGATCTTCCGCAGTAGGTGAGGAAATACAAACCGGGTTTGTCGAAATTCGTCCAGCTTTTCCGCCCGGTGGAGCAACGGCCCTTCCAAAGCCATGATTGTTCACCGTGGCAATAAACACCATGTTGTGCCTTGCCATGGCTTCAGCGTATTCACCAAGCCTTCCAATATGGCCGCAGTTTTTCAAGGTTCCTGATCCCAGACCTATCGCCTTTGCCTTGGGAACGATTTTTTCAAGGAGCCCGTAAGCCTGGACCTGACCAAGATTCCAGCCTGCATCTGCACAAATGACAGCCGGAGTTTCGGAGATAATTTTCAAGGGCACATTTGGAACCAAAATACCAGCTTCGATGGCTTTGATGTATTGGATAACCCGGATGACACCATGAGAGTCATGCCCGCAGAGGTTTGCCTCTACCAAGCTGCACGCGACCCGCCTTGAATCGGTTGCATTAACACCTGCCGCCTCAAAAAGACTGCTGGCAAAATCCTCAAGACTTTTCCAATCCCTCTTGTTCATGGCTTTGTTCCCTGTTTTTTCACCTTTCCCAATGCATTAAGCTTCCAAGGTTCTACCATAAACATAGCAACGATTCGAGGAGGTCTGGGGATGTTCTCTGTCAAAGTCTGGAAAAATCCGCAAGTTACTGGCAAAGATGGCACGATGGTAGACCTGGTTGCGCCGAATGATTCCAAGGCTACTATTTTTCCCGCATTGGGATTCAATTGTTTCTCCTGGCAAGTCGCCTCTTCCGAGGGTTCCCTGGATATTCTCCATCAGGATTCCGACCTTTTTCCTGATGGCAAACCCACTAGAAGCGGAATTCCCATTCTCTTCCCCATCCCCAATCGCGTGCGTGCTGGCAAATTCCATTGGAATGGCAAAGATTATCAGTTGCCTCTGAATGATCATATCCAGCAGAATCACATTCATGGCTTCGCGGTAAGGTCTGCCTTCCGCGTTGTAAACCAAGGTTTCGATGCCAACAGCGCCTTTGTGACCGGTGAATTCCAACTCTCGAAGGATGCCCCGAACTTACTTCCTTGCTGGCCGGCCGATTGCATACTGCGACTAACCTACCGACTCCGCAGCCGCGCTCTGGCACTTGAAGCCGAGGTGACCAACCCAGATTCAAAGCCCTTGCCTTTTGGATTGGGTTACCATCCTTATTTCAAGCTTCCATTTATTAAGGGATTCGATGCGGAAGATTGCGCCCTTTCCTGTGCAGCCAATTCTTTCTGGCATTTGGATGAATGCCTGCCGGATGGCAGAAAGCATCCAATGGATGCGCAACGAAACCTGAATACTCTTCGCAAGTTGCGAGGATTTTCCGTGGACGATGTGTTAACCGATTTGCCTGCTTTCCATGCGGATGCCAGTGGGTTGATGGAACGTGGAAGAGTACAGGGAAGCACTGGCCACGCCATGACTTTGAATGCGGATGGTTGCTGGAGAGAAATGGTGGTTTTTACCCCAGGTTCCCGAAACACAGTCTGCATAGAACCCTATACCTGTATGACGGACGCAATTAACCTACAACAGAAAGGCGTTGATGCCGGCCTGATTGTATTACCACCGGGTGCGGTGCACTTTTCCCAGGTGGAACTTCGAATTGTTGAAAACCCCAAGGCCTGAAAACTTCCATGAAAATAAAACCAACTTACTCAATCGCTAAATCTGTCGTTCCGGAGGCATTGTCTGGCCGGGTAAGAACCCCGTTTGCAGTCATTCTTGGCTCACCAGCCGAGGTGGTCCATCTTCTAAAAGCCCTTCCAGTCAATGGGGCAGTATGTTTTCAAATGGATCTGCACCAGGCGGAAAAACTTCAGGAAATGCTGACTGCTGAAAATATTGAAGCCACGGTTCGGGTTGAGGCGGACCTTTGGGATTTGGGCCCCAACTTTTCCACCGCCATTTACCTTCCGGCGCGCAATGGGGAGCGGGAACTTAAGATCGATATGCTGGAACAGGGATTTCACATCTTAAATCCATCAGGCCAGTTTCTAGTATGGTCGGCACATCCCCACGATAGCTTGTTCCCAGATTTACTCAAAAAAATCTACGATAAGGTTCATGCCCATTACCATAAAGATGGTAGCTTTTTCTGGTGTCAGCGAACAAAAGACAGGCCCCGAAGAAGACATGAAATCACCTTCCAATGCAGGGTAAACAAAAGTGAATCTTTAAGGTTCCTTAGCCGACCTGGTACATTTTCCTACGGCCAGTTTGACGAAGGGGGCAGAGCCCTATGCGAAGCCATGAGCATTCGCCCCGGCGAACATGTTCTTGATATTGGTTGCGGGTGTGGAACCAATGGCGTGTTTGCTTGGCAAAAAGCAGGCCCGAATGGCAAAATCACTTTCATGGACAGCAATGTTCGAGCCATTCAACTGGCAAAGTTAAATGCGGAAGCCAATGGCGTCACAAATTTCGAAGTCATTGCCAGCGCAACTGGCAAGGGCCTTGCACCAAGATCTTTTGATGTGGCCATTGCCAATCCGCCTTATTTTGCCAACCACAGCATCGGACAGTATTTCATTGAGAAATCCAGGGAGTTAATCAAACCCGATGGAAGCTTTTTTATGGTAACCAAGCAGCCCAATGAAATGGTACAGCTAATGTCCGATTTGGGATTTGATGTGGAAGGCGCGGAACTTCGTGGCTACACCGTACTTATGCACCGTGGACCCGCTGCCCGTCAGGATATGGAAGCAAATCAATAATATTCATAACCAATCTGCAGAAGTATTCTTCCATCAGGCAGGCGCTCGATTTGCGTGATATGCAGAGGCCACCCACCCTGCTTCACCGGCGAACTTGAGGGAACCGTAAGCGGCGTAAAATCCCTGTTCGACCTGCTGGGGTAAGGAACCTGATCTGGATATCTTCCGGGACCAGCCTGACCGGGTATGCCATGGGATTCCTCCAAGCTTGGTTTGCCATCCACCACCCGCCATATGAAAAGACCTTCAGCCTGCAACATTTTGTCGTAGCCTTTTCGCATACGGTTTTCGAGGAGGAAATACTCATTGCCATCGGGCCGAACGGGTATCTTTAAAAATTCACCTGAAGCTGTTTCGACCGGGGATAGAATAAGCTTTTGACGAACTCTTGGATCGACGATAACGGGTTTAATCCATCCCATCTGTTCCTTACACCAGGCACTGAAATGGACCGGCCTTCCATCAAGGCCCGCACCGTTCGCCATGGTGCACCACATTCCAAGACCTTCCATGTCTGGCACCTCGGGGCGGGCATAAAGGTCTGGAAGACCAAGCAAATGACCAAACTCATGTGCCATCACGCTAATCGGAAACATTTTTTCGCCGCCTTCGGGGCAGATAAAATACGAATAACGCTTCCCTTTGTAAGACATATTGCCACGATGCGGCCAAAGAACATTCCCGCGGACCACAGGCGCGCGTGAACCCGCATACATAAAAAACACACCATCATAACCATCCAGGGCATTGGCACCTTCCCTCTCAAAGAATTTATCCAATGTCTGTTCCATGATTTGGTTTCTTGGGGAGGCTGTGGAATACTCGATTCGTTTTTTGGATAACGCAACCGGTGCATACGCTTTGCCCGCAATTTTAAGCTGGCCATAGGAAATTTCATGGTAGTAATCATTCATACTGCCATAGACTTTCTGTCCGGTGGCATTTTCCGTGTTGTATTCATTGGAACTGAACAACTGTTTTTCCCAATCCGAGGGCTTGATCTTGTCGTTCATTTTTTGATCGGGAAATTCCACCAGTAACACCGCAAGTTTGTAAACCGGCTTACGAAAGAGTTTGCGGTCCCTGTCATTCCAGCTTAAGGAAGTATCTTCAACCTGGTCTGATTCCAACTTTAGTTTCAAACGAATCTGCTTGCCCTGCCTTTCCACCAAAAGCATCAGGTCATCGCCAGCTTTTTTACCCTCGGTTGGAACTGTTACGATGGGTTCAGTGCGGATTTTTTTGCCATTGATGCTGGAAAGAATATCCCCAACCTTCACACCGGCTTTTTCCCCCGGACCGTTAGGCGTGACAGATTTCACTTCCACAGCATCCTTGTCTTTAACCTTTTGAAGGCTGATCCCCATGCGCGCCCGGGGGGTATTGGCCAAAGGCCTGCTCCAGGGCATGGGAATCAACTCAACCATCTTTTCGACACCTGACCTGCGAAGTTGAATTTCTGTTTTTTCCGTGGCATAAACCATGGTGTGAATCAAACGCATGGTTTCTTCATCCTGAATTTTTTTGCCCCGCACCAATTCCACAACATCCCCGGATTGAATTCCCGCCTTTGCGGACGGAGAATCTGACAGCACTTCCACAACAACAGCCCCCACACCGGGCTTCCAGCTTAACCTCAACCCAAGTTTTCCAGCCTTGTTCTGTGAAGCTCCCTCGAGGGTAGTCTTCTCCATGCGAATGGCTTTGCTTAATGGGCGGTATTCTGCAAGATTGCGTTCTTCGGCGCCTACAAGAAAGGCACCAGCCAAAAAGACAATACTGGATCCCCAAATCATAAAACTTTTGAACATGATCGCTGCCTTTGTAGCAAAAGCCATTCGGTTTTCTTCACGGGTATTCATAAAATATCTTTACGGAGAATTAGCAAGTGGCCAGCTAGCTTCCTTTATCCACGATTGTCTCGAGAATTTCATGCACAAATTAAAAATCCTACTGGAAGACAACCACTTGCTGGCTTTAGCCAAACCCGCGGAATTGCCTACCGCTCACGGTACCATACCTGGTGATTCCCTTTTTGATTATGCCAAGGAATACATTCGGGTAACCTACCAAAAGCCTGGCAATGTTTACCTTGGGTTGGTGCATCGTTTGGATCAACCGGTTAGCGGGATCGTTCTATTCGCAAAAACCAGCAAGGCCGCAAGCAGACTATCGGAACAGTTTCGCCTTCACACAGTTAAGAAAGGCTATACAGCGATTGTGGAAGGCAAACCCAGGCCTCCTGAGGGCGTATTTCATGATTCGCTGCTATCGGAGGACACTCACCGTATGACCCGGGTGGTACAGGTTCACACGGAAGGCGCAAAACCAGCAGAAACGGAATACAAAACTATTGTCACGGATAATACTCACTCCATGTTGACACTTTTCCCAACCACGGGCAGGAAACACCAGCTACGCATTCAGCTTGGTCACCGCTGTTGGCCTGTGGTGGGTGATAAAAAGTACGGATCCAATGAAACTTTTAATCATGGAATCGCCCTGCACGCACACTCCCTGATTTTCCAGCACCCGATCTCCAAAAAGGATGTTCACCTGGAAGTGGATATTCCCTCGTACTGGTTCGAGGAATTCCGCGATCTTCTGAAAAGGCGTTAAATATGACTCCGCTTCAAAAAGTGGAACAACTCATCCAGCAGGATGCTGGCGACAGAGGCCTAGCCAGAAAAACCAACAACCTTATCACCTGTAGCAAAGGCGGCCTGGAAGGCGCTGTTCATGAGCTAACCGATGGATTCAAAGCCGGGGTGATAATTTTCACAGGTTTCACCATACCTAATGCCACACCTCCAGCCCCGGAAACCGATGGTCCCCCGGGTGCCTTATTTTTGGCACATTCGCTTATTGAATTGGGATACCGCCCCCTTCTTGTTACTGAAGCCAATGGCTTGGCATGCCTGCAAGCGGGCCTTAGTCACCTGGGGATACAATCAAAAGTTGCGGTGATGGAATCGCCAGTTCCAGATGATCCCAATTACGCTGAAAAAATTCTTGAAAAGGCTGAAAAACTAGTCGGGACTATCAGCCATCTGATAGCCATCGAAAAATGCGGTCCCTCCCACAACCTGGACACCATTCAACCCATTGAAAAGATTGCTTATATTGAACAAACCGAACCAAATGAACGTGGTCAAACCCTTACCATGAGTTGCAGGAATATAACCGCCATTAATGCACCTGTGCATAAATTGTTCGATCCGATTTTCACAAAAAAGCATAAGCTTACCACCATTGGTATTGGCGATGGTGGAAATGAAATAGGAATGGGAAACATCCCTTGGCAGGTTATTGCGGATAATATCAACCATGGATCACGCATCGCATGTTCAACCAAAACAAACCATCTTATTGTTGCAGGGGTAAGCAATTGGGGAGCCTATGCCTTGGGCGCACTTGCAGTTCATACAAAACACAAAAATCTGTCCCAAATACTTAACATGCATGCGGAAGAAAAACTTATTGATACCATGGTTCGCGAGGGAAAACTTGTTGATGGAAGAAAAGGAATACCCGACAACAGTGTGGATGGGTTGGATTGGAAAGTCCATGCGAACGTAATTCGTACCATCGGCCAAATATTGGAGGCAGTATGAGTTCCTCACTTCCAGCGACAGGCCAACAGGTTCGCGAATGGTGCAGAACAGGCAAATGGAACTCGCCCACTGCGGGTCTTGCCCCGGGCTATGTGCAGGCCAACCTGGTTATTCTGCCCGTAGATTTCGCCTACGATTTCCTTTTATTCTGCCAACGAAATCCAAAACCATGCCCCCTTTTGGAAGTACTTGACGAGGGATCTTCAAGAACTTTGGCTACTTCCACAACAGCGGATATTCAAACAGACCTTCCCAGATACCGAATTTTTCGTGACGGTATCCTTGACCAGGAGGTGGAAAAAATTACCAATTTCTGGCGAAAAGACCTGGTCTCTTTTCTGATTGGCTGCTCTTTCACTTTTGATGCCGCCCTGCAAGCGTCAGGCATCCCTGTCCGCCATGAACAGGAAAAAAGAAACGTTCCCATGTATCGAACC
>JBEGQX010000338.1:0-9253 GCA_041180805.1 Planctomycetota bacterium | reverse complement strand
CTGTGGTAATAATCATGACAGTAACAAGGTTAAGTGCATTTTCAAAAACCCAGGCCGACCATTCCCGTTTCCAGATAAAAATCAGCATAGGTGGAATGACGATGCATGTGAAAAGCAATTGAAACCAGCGTTTTTGGAATACAAGAACACTCAGTTCGTGGCTGGTGGAATGGAATAACTGACCGGGTAATAGTTCCAAGGGAGATTGGATTTTTAAGTCTACAAGGCGGTTTAAAGAGGAAAATGCGGTGAAAGTAACAGGAGCAAGAAAAAGGCCACTGCGTTTCCAGGTTGTCAGGGGTGTTACACAAGGCCTTGGCCAAGCTAAACCAGTTCCTTCGTCGGATGTTACAAGCCAGTAGATTTTTTCAGTTAAGTTGGTGAATTGAGGCGCTGTCAGTTTGGTATTTGAAATGATACCATTTGATCTTGGAGTTTGATATTCAAGTTCCAGGATGGGAAGGGTGCTTTTTTTGCCGAATTCAAATGGCATTAAAACGAAATTGGTGTTCTCGTTAGAGTGAATTCTCATTTCCTGCTGATTAAGCCACGCTTTGGCGCCCGCGGCTTCCGGGGGAAGCTTGAAGTGGACCCTGTCAATCAATGGGTCCCTTAATTGCACGAGAATTCTTGCCCTGATATGGTCATTTTCGATTTTCACCATTCCCAGAGGGGCTTTTGCAAAAGTTATTGGGGAATCTGATTTTTTATAGATAAATTTGAATGCCTCTTTCGCATCTGGGTTGGTAACCGACAAGGCAGGCAGTTGTGAGTTTTCATCCGTATTCTGGCTGAAGTTTCGTGTCCATCCCGTATCCAAGAATTCTGGAGAAAGGCCCGATGGATTCCAAATTCTGATGCTTGCCTGGTTTGTTGTCTCCGGAACCATACAGATGGGTACAGAGATTTCCCTGCTGGTGTCCACAGGGATTTTGTATTCAATGGTTATGGTGGGGTTTTTGCCTTCCTCATTTTTCATGAGAACTTGCATGGAACCGTCCTGGGGGTTCAAATTTTCCAGCGAACCACCCTGGGTTATTTTTAGGTTAACAGGTATGTCCCCATGCCAGACAAACTTTGTTAGGTAATCCGGAGATTTCTGGGCGGAAAGTTGTATTGTCTGTTTCACAAAGGCATCATCACCAAAAAGTACAAATTGAATATGGCGGTTTGATGTGATGTTTTCCCTGACAGGTCTTTTTACCACGGTGAGTCTTGCCGTGGATCTTTCTGACTTCCAAGTCAGGTGGTTGGAGTCCATGGCAATAAGTTCAAGGTTCGGGTTTTTTTTCTGATCCGGTATAAGCCTCAGATTTTCTGGTGTTTGAATGGAAATCTGGGTGCCTTTATCCCGGGTGTTAACGGTCAAAGGCATTTGCAATAATTCTGTTTCCTGATCCGATGCATCGTGGTCGAAATTCAGGCTTAATTGAAATGGTTGGGTCTGTTCTTTTTGGAATACCAAAAGCAATTTGCCGGTCTTTTCATCCATGGTATCTGATTGAATCAACCCCTGTGGCGATATTCCACGGGAACGGTCGTACCGCATGGATTTTGGAACCTGAATTTCCAGCTTTTCCACCCCGGTTCGCAAGGGTTTACAATCTAAAATGGCCTGAGTTTGCCATTGAAGTTGTTTTTCGTCACCAAAAACCAGTTTGCTTGAAAAATTAGATCGGATTTCAAGTTCTCCACGGACAAAAAATGTTTCCAAATCCATGATGGAGATGGACCCCTGACCAACCATGGAGTTGGGTTTGTCCTGAAAAGGATGGTTCCAATACCTGAATGAGGATGCTATTGGAGGCGACTTTGATTTATCCGAAGGGGGTACATCCTGGGTGTCCATATCCGCCTTTAAGACAGGTTGAAACTTAATGTCTGATCCCTCTTCAGAAATCAAGATGATGCCTGTCTGCCTGACTGTTTGTAACACATAATATGGTCCAATTGGAATTACCGAACCCGTGGATGGAAAGGTGGCTATACTGTCAACAACCAGGCGAAGGTTGGAAAATACCCCATCTTTAAAGATGATTTTTTGGCTGCTGAAAAACTTTCTGTCTTCCTTGGTAATGCGCAGAATCTTGTTTTCCTCGGTAATGTCCGCACCGCGGATTTCACTACCCAAGGGCACCAGAATTTCTAATTGATCTAATCTTCCTCCGGTGGAGCCAATTTTCATTTTGGCCTGGCAGCGAATAGATCGGTCGTCAAGACGGGTGGTTATTTCTGTTTCAGAGGTTATAGCCCTTGCTGTGTTTGTCTTTGGGGTGATTTCCCATTTGAGTTCCAAAGATGTTGCGTTTCCAAGGCTGGCTGATAGTTTGTTATTTGTAAAGTTCCAAAGGGCTTCCTGGGTTGGCTTTGTATCCAACTTTAATTCGGTGGAAAAGGAAGGTAATTCCATCTCCATTTGGGTGATGGAGCTACCGGGTAAATCAAGTGTAAGAGAGAACTTGCCATTTGCCTGCCTGACCATGGCCAGGAAATCCATCTCAAGTTCCTGAATGCCTTGGTCATCACTTTGTAAAAGAAATCCCTCGGCAGTCTTTTTTATTACGGGGGTTTTGCCAGCCAAAACGGAAGAAACAGCCTGGCAGGTACCCATTCCCAATTGAACTGTGGAACCTGCTGAGTCTGCATGAAAGGAATACTTTGCCTTGATTTTGGCCAGTGTGCCATCTGTTTTGCATGTCAGTTTCATGCTACTAGGCAGCAGGGCTGTTGCGGGCTTGAGATTTTTCTCCCTGAGCTTTTTTAATTCGTCCTGCATTTCCTGAAATTTTTCAGGGGAAATTACCACCATTTTGGGAAGTAATCTAAGGCTGTCTGCTGCCTGTTCACAAAGGACAAAAATTGAACCCGCCGGAAGATTGCCCAGAAATGGTTGTTCTGTTTGTTTTTGTGGTAATGGATTGGCTGGCACCTGGTCGGTCTTCGCCTTGGAAGCCGCAGGCTGAGGTTGGGCTAGAAGCAGACCCATGTTAAGGGTCAAAATTAGAATTGCGATTAATCGCACCAATGTATCCTCACAAGATCTGTCCCAAGAATCTTTAATAATTCTAACCCATATTTTGCGTTAAGTGCCGCAGGAAATGTCATAATCTGCATTTCTGAATCGTTTTTCCATAAATCTTGCCTGATAATGCGAATAACTGGGAAATTAACGCACCGGGCTGGCAATCCCTAGACCCGAAGGAACTTCAAGAGGTATCAATTATGCTGAATGTCCGGGATTTTGGCGCGAAGGGTGATGGCACTCAAGATGATTCCAAGGCTGTTCAGCATGCGGTAGACCAGGCTGGTGGAGGAATCTATTTTCCAAAGGGTACTTATATCCTTGAAAAGTCGATCCGTATTATGCTTGCAAAGTCGGGTATTTGCTCCATATCCGGCAATGCGGGCAATGCGAAAATAATCATGAAGGGTCAGGGGCCAGCGTTTCATTTCATAGGGTCGCATCAAAAAAGTGCCCTGCCTGCCGATTTCAACCAGCATGTTTGGTTGAAAGAACGCATGCCCATGATTGAGGGACTTGAAATTACTGGCGAAAATCAGGAAGCGGACGGTATATGCCTGGAGGGGGTCATGCAACCCACCATTCGAGGAGTTTTGATTCGCCAGTGCAGACATGGTATTCATCTAAGAATCAGAAATAGGAACGTTCTTATTTCCGATTGCCATATTTATGACATGAAAGGTGTGGGAGTTTTTCTGGATAAGGTGAATCTGCACCAGGTTAATATTACCGGAAACCATATCAGTTATTGCCAGCAGGGCGGCTTGGTGATTTGCGGCAGTGAAATCCGAAACATTCAAATTGTGGGTAATGACATTGAGTACAATTTTGTAAAGGATCAGGAAAACTGCACGGATGTGCTTTTTGACTGCACCGAAGGTACTATAAGGGAAGGTTCCATTTCCGGGAACACCATTCAGGCGAAAGCCAGTCCAAAGGGGGCAAATGTTCGCTTCTTGGGCAAGGCGGATCATCCAAACGCCGTTGGATTGCTTGCTATTTCAGGAAACTTAATTGGAAGTCAGGAAACGGCGATCCATTTGAAATCCGCCCGCGGGGTGGTGATTACAGGCAATAGCATTTACAGTGGTTATCATTCCGCATTGAATATCGAGGATTGCGAACATATTGTCGTGGGCTCCAATAGCTTTGATCATAACCCCGAGTACCCGGGTAATTCCACGGATGCCATTCAATTTTCAAGAACTAAAAATTTGCAATTCACTGGTAATCTGGTACAGCATACCAAAGCCGAGGAAGTTTCCGTTTCTGCTAGCATTCATGTGGAAGAATGTTCCCATGTTCAAATAAACAGTTCGCAGATACATGGGGCAAGAAAACGCGCTGTTCAAGTGGTTCGTTGCCAAAATCTGAAGGTCGCCGATTGCATGGTAACAGGAACAACCCTTGCAAAAACCTACGAGGCAGCCATAGAAGTGGATAACGAATCCAAAAGTGTTGTCATTCAAAACAACATGGTGGCAGAGGGAAGTCGTGGCACCATACTGGAACCGAAATAAGTTTTTGTTGCCTTACATTACTTTTCGCCAAATTCAATCAGTTGTAACTTGGAAGAGGATTGTTCTTTTTCCCAGGGAAAAAGTTCTTCCTGTGCAAGCAATGTGAATGGCATTGAAATTTGGCTTAAATCACGCTGTTTGAGAATCAGCCAGCGTGTTTTACCCTGTGACACGGAATTTAAAAGCGTTTCCGGTGTGTAATATTCCTGTACGGGGAATTCATATCCAAGGTAATAAACAGCCTCCCGGGTACGATAGTAAGCAAGTTGTGCAGGCATTTCCTGGACTAAGTTTCTGGTTTTGCTTGCAAAGTTGCGCTGGGTTCGGAATTCTTCAGCCCAGGGAAAATAGATCAAAAACAAATAGCTCATGGATCCAAAAGCAAAAATGATGGCTGGAAAGAGGGTTGAAAACCTTATTGGCATTCTTTGGCTGATAACAATGGCCAGAAAAGTAATTGTTCCAACAAACGAAAGAATCCACGCGTGAACTGGTGGGGGGTGCAAGTTCCAAGGCGCTGGAAGAATACTAGTGCCAAGTATTCCCCCAACAAACATGACCATGGCGCATATCAAAAGAGCGCATATGCCCAAATTATTAAGAAAGCGAGCGGTTCGGTTCCAATCTTCTCTATTGCTGAAGAAAAAACCAGCAACCAACCATGCCACGGATGGAAGGATTGGAAGCAAATAGTAGCTTCTGCGGGAAGAAGCCAGGGTGAAAAAGATGAATACGGAAAGGAAGTAGCATAGAGCGAAAAGATGATTCGACCTGCCAATTATGGCAGAGGTCTTCTGGGTAAATGATTGGTATAAAGCTGCGGGAAGGAAAAGTGACCACGGAAAAGGCAGTATAAAAATCACCCCAAGATAAAGGTAAACGGGTCCCTTGTGATTGACAGGGTCGTAAAACCTGCGAATATTCTCACGCCAAACCATGCCCAGGCCGTTGGAATCCTGGAACAGGAAAATGGAAACCAGGAAAGGTGTCAGATAAATCAGAATGGCTAATGGGATTGCAAAAAAAGTGCGGGATTGAAAAAGCCATGCATTAGCCTCCAAAAGTGATCGTAATTTACCAAGACTTGTTTGTTCTTGAGCCATGGCGGAAAATTGCCTGGTGGTTGAATAAACCATGCAAATTAGGCCCGGAAGCACAAAGCCGAGAAGGCCCTTGGTTAGTGATGTTAATGCCATGAGAATCCAGAACAGGAACACCCAGTTGCCCCTTGCCATGGATTGATTTTTCAGGAACAGCCAAAGGCAGGCTAAAACCCCTGCGATAGTTTCTATGTCTGTGGATGCATGTCTGGAAAAAAAGACAAACGAGTGACAGGTGCCAAGAATAATGCCGGAAGCCAGCGCAACTTTGGCCGGGTAAAACCGTCGGGCGATTAGCATGGTGAAAGCAACGGCTATTAACCCTGAAATGGCGCAGGGAATTCTACTTGCGGTTTCGTTAACCCCGTTTGTGAAATAAGAGGCAAGAATTACCAGCCAATAGGAGCCAAGTGGTTTGTCATAATAGCTTTTGCCATTGATCGTGGGGGAAAAGTAATCCTGCTTGATGGTCATTTCACGGGGAATTTGAACCCAGCGAAGTTCCTCGGACCAAATGGCCCTGCTTCCCAATAGGGTAAAATAGAGTAAGCCACACGCCAGAAGAACCCCTAAAAAGTTCCTCCACCAGGTTCCGCTTCTTTCCAAAGTTGATTGAATTTGTTCGTCCATGAACTAGTTCTTTGATTTTACTTTTTCATTTCAACAGATTTGAGAAGTTCTTGGAATTCTGCTGAACCTCGAATGGATTCCAAGTCTGGATTCTTTTTCAAGAAGTCGGCATCTTGCAAACCACCTGCAACAGCTTTTTGCAAAAGGCTGATGGCAAGTTTTTTGCATTCAGAGGCTTGTTCAGCCTGTTTGTCTTTTTCAAACAGGGATGAACATCGGGCAGCCAGTGTGGCCGCCTTGATTTGATTTTGCAGACTTAGCGAATCCTTGAATAAGGTTTTCAAACTCTCATGAGCTTCCTTGGGTTTTGAAATGGTGCTGGCAATCTCGGCAACATTGAGAATGCGCCTTTGACGAATTTCGGGACTGGCAGTATTTGGCGTATCGCTTCCAATCTTTTGAAGGATGGGGAAAGCCTCTTCCGAGCGGTTTCGTTGAACAAGGAAAATGGCAAGCTGCTCGCGTGCCAAGTTTAGGGATTCCTTAAGAGTTAGATCATTAGGCTTTAGGATTGATAGCTGAGATCGTAGTTCGACGAATTTGCGGTATTCTTTCTCGGCTTCCGGGAATAATCCTGAAAGTTTCAGAATTTCCGCCTTTTTTGTCATGGGAAGAGCTTGGGATTCCAATAATAAGGGGTTATCAGTGGGGCCGGCCTGAAGAGTTTGAATTGCCTGGGTGAAATAATCCACCGCCTTGGGGCCCAGGTTTCTGGAAACGGCCCACATACCAAGGTTGGAATAGGTTTTGCCTAGCTCCAAACGATATTCCAAAGAATCTTTGTTACCGGCTTGCAATTCCCTTAATAGAGAAACTGCTTTTTCAAAAGTTTGGTCTGCTACATCCGATCTTTTTGTAGAGGCAAGGTGGATTCCCAATTCGTTATAAGCCAGTGCCAGATCCAGTTTGAACTTTGGGATAGAGGATCTTGAATGAATAAGCTTTTCAAGTAAATCACAAGCTGCCAACCAGTTTTTTTCAGCAAGATTTCCCTGGTTGTTATCCTTGAGTAGGTTTCCAAGGTTTAGTAAAGCCAAAGCCTGTTGGTGTTGAAAATCCACCTGGTCGGGAAATTCAGTCTTAAGGGAATCAAAAAGCTGAATAGATTCTTCATAAAGCTTCACCGTTTCTGGCAGTGGTTTCGATAATTGCGAAAAGATAGCCCGGTTCAGTTTGGCAGTCGCCAGGGTCTTTCGCACTTCCTGAGAATCAGGATGATCCCGATTAAGTTTTGTCAATAATTCCAGGCATTTTTCGTAATTGGTGGAAGACTCCTGTTTCTGACCCAGGTTTTCCAACAACACACTTTCATTTAAATAAGTTTTTGCCAGTTCCAGGGAATACTCTAAAGATTTGGGGTGTTCCCCTACTAATTGAACCAAATCAGCCAGCGCCTTTTCATAAAGTGGCCTGGCTTCCTTGATTCGGTTTTGGATTTGAAGTTGGATGCCACGGTTATTCAAACCGGCGGCAAGGTCTTTGCGGTGATCAGGAACCCAGGGAATATCCTTTGCCAGTTTGTCTCTTATGTTGATGGAACGATTAAACGCGTTTTCCGCGTTATTGGAATTACCAACGGCTTGAAGCAGAATGCCCAGATTATTAAGGGTGCCTGCTAGTTCCTGCCGGTAATAGGGGGTTGCTGGAAAATCTGCAATCAAGCTATCTTGAATGGTAATTGCTTCCTTGTAACTGCCTTCAGATTTGGCAGGATCCAGATCTTTCCAGAGTTTTCCTTTTTCATTCCAAGCAAGAGCAAGATCAATTCTGTAGTCGGGGTTATCTGGATGTTTTTTCACCAACTCTGATCCAATTTCCAAGGCTTCTTCAAGCGATTTGGAGGAACTTTTGAAGTTTCCATCCTCCAAATCAGCCTGCGCTAGTCCTAGCAAAGCTTTCAGCAGGGAATGTTTTTGTAGATCGCCTGTGCCTGGCAGATTTAAAGTGGCACGAAGATTATCCACCGTTTGAACCAAGAATGATTGAGCCTGTTTTAGTTTACCCTGGTCTTTCAGCAACTGGGCGGTTTGAAACAGCGTGGCACTTTGTTTGGTAAGTGTTTCCGCGCTTAAGGGAAGATTTTTGCGCAGAGAGATGGACTGTTGGAATTTATCCTGTGCCTGAGTGGAAGATTTAAGCTGCGCCAAAACCAGGCCGAGTGCCTGATAGCTATCTGCCAGATCTGACAGTATTTTTGAATCTTCGGGTTGTTTTTCCAGCACAATTTGAAGCTGCTTGCAAGCCAGATTCAGGTTTTTCTCGGCTTCTTGGAAGTTGCCAAGCATTTCCTCAATCGATCCCAGTTGAGCCAGGGTTCTTCCATTTTGCCATTGCAAGGCAGGGTCATCGGCTCGTTCGTCGGTGAACCTGTTCAGGAATTGTTTTGCCTGGACAAGGAGTTCTCTGCGGGTTCGCTCCATTCTGGGTTCATGGGCCAGTCGATTCTGTCCGACCTTGGTTAGCAATTGTTCCACTGCCGCGAGCGCCAGGCGAAAATTCTCCTCGGCTTTTTGTTTTTGAGCGATGGCTGTCAACTTTTCACGGTTGGCTTGTTCTTTCAAACGGAAGTTTTCATCAGCCCGGGTCTTTTCGTGTAGTGCTAGCCAGTAACCCCCAATACTGGCAAAAAGGGCAACCATGGTCACCACTCCAGCCAGGGCGGCTTGGGCTGGCTTTCTACGCGCCCATTTCCAAGCCTTTTCATAAACAGGGGTGGGCCGGGCGATGATTGGTTCGCCATCCAGATAGCGACGCAAATCCGCGGCAAGTTCACCAGCGGTTGAATAACGCTTTTTGGGATCCTTTTCCAGACATTTCAGGCATATGGTTCCAAGGTCTGTGGGTAGTTTGGTGTTTAATCTTGTGGGTGGAACCGGTTCTCTATGAATAACCTGCTGGATAGTGTCCATGACGGTTTCACCCCGGAACGGGGGAATACCCGTTAGCAAGTCATAAAGAATTGCACCCAGGCCATAAATGTC
>JBEGQX010000337.1:0-8732 GCA_041180805.1 Planctomycetota bacterium | reverse complement strand
GGGAAATAGGACCGGAAGGAACATGCACGGGGCATTCCATCAAGGGCCAGTCCGGTTCGGGTCTTCCCTGAAGCATGGATTCGATTTGATTGGCAAGGTCTTCAAAATGAGCCGGCGATTCCACGCGCACCAGTTGCTGTTGAATTTGGTGGCCTGGTTTTAAAACCCGGCAGTACCAGTTGGCAACCTTGCGAAAGGAAAGGCATGCGTGTCGCTCGCCTTTGTGTTCCAAAAGCAAACGGTAATGCCTGCGCATGAATGCCAGCCTTTGTTCGTAGTTAGCATGCGGGCTTACGGTTCCTGTTTCCTCCCAGTGCTTTAGCTGGTTGAAAATCCAGGGGTTTAAAAGCGCGCCCCTTCCGATGGCGATTCCTGTGCAACCGGTATCCTCCAGCATGCGTTGTGCATCACTAACACCCCGGACATCACCGTTTCCCAGAATGGGTATCTCTTGAACCGCCTCGACTACCTGACGGATTCCATCTTTGTCCACGGTTCCACTAAAGCCCTGTTCCCTGGTTCTGCCATGGATGGTGATGGCAGCCACGCCGACTTTTTCAAATTCACGGGCGAAATAAGGTGCACTTAGACTTTCCTTGTCCCATCCAAGCCTCATTTTTACAGTAACGGGAATTTTTACGGCCGAGGTTACTTTTTCCACTAGGAAAATGGCGTTCGACCCTTCGCATAAAAGGGCGGATCCCCCTCCGCCTTTGGTCACTTTGCGGACCGGGCAACCCATGTTGATATCCACGGAATTGACCCCAAAATCTTCCAAAAACTTCGCAGCCTTGGACATTTCTTCTGGCTCAGAGCCGTAAATCTGCACTGAGAGCGGTCTGTCATGTTGGTGGGTTTGCAGCAGGTCCATGGTTTTGGCACTGGCGCGTAAAAGGGCCCGGGCGTTGATCAGGTCGGTAGTGGCAAGGCCTAGCCCGCCAACTTCCCTTACCGCGGTACGAAATGCCAGGTTGGTATAGCCTGCAAGAGGTGCCAGGCAAAACCTGCTTTCCAGTTTCCAGCCCTTGAGTGCCAGAGGTTTCATCAAGGACTCCCCTGAATGAATTTGTGCGGAATCCCCTCAAGGGTTTCACCGGGAGACGGCTTCCAAAGCACAGTGTCCTCAATTTTTCTGGCCAGTTCAAAATCCTTGTCGGTTATACCGCCGTGGTCATGGGTTTTTAATTTGACCCAAAGTTTGCCCCAGGTGATCGCTAAATCGGCATGGTGCCAGGCGGCCTCGCAAATATAGCCAATGGTATTTGTCAGCAGAAGCGTGGTTTGCCAGCCGGAAGTTGTGTATTTTCGCCTTAGCCAGCCATCCTCGAGGTACCATCCAGTCAGGTTCCGCTGGGTGATTTCCGCCAGTATCTCGACTTCGCTGTAGATGTGGAGTTTTTTCTTTTCCATGGGATTCAGCTCCGGTAATTTCTCATGATTTTATTCTATGACAAGTACCCATGGCTTTCTCATGGGATTGATCTCCCTTGACGTGGTTCCCCAAGGTCAAGGATACTTTGTTGTTGTAAAGGAGAATGCCATGCGTTCGGTTTATTTTCTACTTGGGGTCATGCTGTGTTTCACCGGTTGTAACAAACAAGACAAGGAAATCTTTTCGAGTGTTGGAAGGAAGATAGCTGGCAAGTTGGAAGATACCACAGCCCCAGCCCGCAAAAAGGTTGAAGTGGGCTGGCGAGCCATGCGAGGTGGAATTCTGGAAGGATCGCTGGAGGATGCGATTTTATTTCGGTTCAAGACAGACAAGGAACTTCACCAGGAAAACATCGAGGTGATTCACAAAGGGGATGGAGTGGTTTTGCTGAAAGGAGAACTCTCCGATTTAGGCATGAAGGGCAGGGCCATCGCATTGGCAAATACCACCAAGGGGGTGGATCGGGTGGAGGATGAATTGTCCGAGAGGAAGGCTTCTGCCCCAAAAGAAGACTCTAAGAAGAAGGATTCCAAGGAAGAAGCCAAGGGCGTTGAAGAGCCATTGAAGAATGAGAAGAAGTTACCCGAACCTTTCAAGCCGTTTGACCCCATCAAAGAAAAAGGGGCGCAGGATAAACCCGCACCCCCCGTCAAGTAATTGAATACCGGACAGAATTTTAGTACATATCGTCGTGGCCTGGGCCACCCTTCTTTTCTTCCTTCGGCATCTCGGCGACAAGCGCGTCGCTGGTCAGCAAAAGGGTGGACACAGAGGCGGCATTTTGCAAAGCAGAGCGAACCACCTTGGTTGGGTCGATGATGCCCTGTTTTACCATATCAACATATTCATCGTTGCGAGCATCGTAGCCGAAGGTTGATTCCTTCTCTTCGAGGACTTTACTCATAACGACTGCGCCGTCCTTGCCAGCGTTGTTTGAAATCTGCTGGATGGGGGCTTTACAGGCGCGAACAACAATGTTGTAGCCCGTGATTTCATCATCGGACAAGCCCTTGGGCTTGAGGCCTTCAGAAGCGCGCAGAAGAGCCACGCCGCCACCGGGAAGAATGCCTTCCTGGGCTGCAGCGCGGGTCGCATGCATTGCATCTTCCACACGAGCCTTCTTTTCCTTCATTTCGCTTTCAGTGGCAGCGCCTACGTTGATCTTGGCCACGCCGCCAGAAAGTTTTGCGATGCGCTCGGAAAGCTTTTCGCGATCATAATCACTGGTGGATTTTTCAAGTTCTTTTTGGATACTGGCCACGCGCGCTTTAATCTCGTCACGCTTTCCAGCGCCTTCGATGATCACGGTGTTATCCTTGTCAACCTTGACTTTCTTGGCCCTGCCAAGCTGCTTAAGGTCGACAGTTTCAAGCTGAATACCAAGATCTTCAAAAATGGCCTGGCCACCGGTCAGCTTTGCAATGTCTTCCAGCATTGCCTTACGGCGATCCCCATAGCCTGGTGCCTTTACAGCGGCGCATTTAAAGGTACCGCGGAGTCTGTTGATTACAAGCGTTGCCAAGGCTTCGCCTTCGACTTCCTCGGCAATGATCAGGATTGGCTTGTTCGTTGAAAGCACTTTTTCAAGAAGCGGAACAAGGTCTTTGTTGCTGCTGATTTTCTTTTCGTAAATCAGAATATAAGGATCATCAAGATCGCATTCCATCTTCTGGTTGTCTGTCACGAAATAGGGGGAAAGATACCCACGGTCAAACTGCATGCCTTCCACGAATTCATGCGCGGTTTGCAGGGCTTTTCCTTCCTCAACAGTGATAACACCATCTTTGCCTACCTTGGCCATGGCTTCAGCGATGATTTTGCCAATTTCGCTGTCATGGTTGGAGGCAACGGTTGCAACATTTTCAAGGTCCTTTTGTGCCTTTACAGGCTTGCTCATGTCCTTGAGCTTTTCGGTGATATCATCAACGGCTTTTTCAATACCACGCTTCATAAGCATGGGATTTGCGCCAGCTACCACGGCCTTGAGGCCTTCGTTGAAAATGGCTTCTGCCATCACGGTTGCTGTGGTGGTGCCATCACCTGCAACATCGCTAGTCTTGCTTGCGACTTCGCGCACCATGCGGGCGCCCATGTTCTCGTACTTGTCTTCCAGTTCGATTTCCTTGGCGACAGTCACGCCGTCCTTGGTTACCGTTGGAGAGCCAAAACTCTTTTGAATAATCACATTGCGTCCCTTGGGTCCAAGGGTAACTTTCACGGCTCTGGCAAGTTTGGCGATACCCTTCTTGAGAGCTTCGCGAGCTTCTTGGTCAAACGCAATCTGCTTTGCTGACATGGTTCAAATCCCCTTTTGAATGTTGCTGATTGTAAAATATTATCTTGGATGATTGAAATTATTCGACAACTGCCAATACATCGCTTTCCCTGAGGAGAAGGATGTTTTCGCCGTGGCTTTCCTTGAATTCATCTCCTGCCCAATTGGTGAACAAAACAACGTCACCAACCTTGACCTGCAAGGGTTGAACCTTGCCATTGCCAAGTGTAATGCCGGGTCCAACGGCTTCCACTTTGCCTTTTTGCGGCTTTTGCTTTGCACTGTCAGGAAGCAGAATGCCTCCACGACTTTTATCGGAAGCTTCTACACGCTTGATTACCAGACGATCGCCCAAAGGTTGAATCTTCATCGAACTACCTCCAAAACCAAAATTCCCGTATGGAATAAAGATTGCAGATATGCAACTTCCGTGCCTGTTTTTGTTTTTGGATGTAAGTTATTGTTTTGAATAGGTTTAGCGATAAATGACAGCTTTGGGGTTTGGGTCAACCCTGCCAAGATTGCCGAAGCCCATTTGGCAGGCTGTCGCTTTGGCAGACGCTATGCTAACGGAAATAGATTTGGGTTCAGTATCTGCTGTTCCTTGGAAAAGATGTCCTTAAGATATTAGCATGCAAAATATTCCAACTGAAAGTGCCCTTGAGAACGCCAAAAGACATGCTGCCGAGCTTGTTGAGGTCATTTCTTCATTAGATGGGGTGGTAGTGGCACTAAGTGGAGGTGTGGATAGTGCTGTGGTGGCCAAGGCGGCAAAGTTGGCCTTGGGTGATAAAGCCATGGCGGTGACCGCTGATAGCCCCAGTGTTCCAAGGTCAGATATCGACCATGCAAGTCGGCTTGCGAAGGAGTTAAACCTTCCGCATCGAATTATATCCACCAATGAGTTCCAAGACCCCAACTATTTGAAGAATGGCGGTGACCGGTGCTATTTTTGCAAGAGTGAGCTTTATTCCGTGATTGAGCGCAAGCTGCCTGAATTGGGAATGAAGTATATTTGCAGTGGCGCCAATAAGGATGATTTGGGTGATTATAGGCCTGGTCTCCAGGCGGCGAAGGAACATGGTATCCGTCATCCGTTGCAAGAGGCCGGGCTTGGCAAGGAAGAAGTTCGCGCCATAGCCAAACTTTGGGGGCTGGAGGTATGGAACAAACCGGCATCGCCGTGCCTTTCCAGCAGAATTGCTCCTGGTCTGGAGGTTACCCAGGATCGTACCCGCAGAGTTGAAAAAGCCGAAATTTATATCAAGGATTTGGGATTTGAAGTTTGCCGTGTAAGGCTGCATCATGGTGAATTAGCTCGACTGGAATTACCAGCAAAGGATTTACCCGCGTTTTTGCAAAGGGTCTCATTTCAAGAAGTCGCAAAAAAGTTCAAGGAACTCGGTTTCCTTTTCGTTAGTCTGGATATGGAAGGAATGAAATCCGGGGGGTTGAACTCCCTTGTGCCTTTAGAGATCATGAAAAGATATAAAACCACCGAAAGCAATCGAGGTGAAGAATGACCAAGCCAGTTCAACCTCTTCCCGCCGCAAAAGTCCTGGAGCAGCAATTTTTGGATATTCGGTGCAGGCTTCTGGATGTTGCAGCGACCATGGATCGCATTGGCCGTGGCGATGGTGTCACTCAGTTGAAGGATGACCACCGACTTGAGAAGATCAAAAAAGGGTTGTCTGTTCTCTTGGATGGTTCTTCGTCAAAAGCAGAGCAGATTCAAAAACTGTTTTCCCTCGAATATGATGCTTCCTGGGAAATCCCCAAACCACGTTATTAATCAGGCAGGATCACCACCATGAACTACATTGATCCGCATATTCACATGATTTCCAGGGTTACCGATGATTATCATCGCATGGCCCAATGTGGTTGCGTGGCAATTTCCGAACCTGCCTTCTGGGCTGGTTTTGATCGTGGCAGTGCCGCGGGGTTCCGTGATTATTTTCATCACCTGACCGAGATTGAACCCAAACGGGCGGCGCAGTTTGGTATCAGGCATTTTTCCTGGCTTTGCATCAACGCCAAGGAAGCGGAGAATGTCAGCCTTTCCAGGGAGGTTATTTCGCTGATTCCGGAATACCTGAACAAACCGAATGTCCTGGGGATTGGCGAAATAGGCCTCAACAAGAACACCCGCAACGAGGCCATCATTTTCCAGGAACATCTGGACCTGGCCGCCAAGACCAACGAACTGGTGCTGATTCATACCCCTCATTTGGAGGACAAGTTGAAAGGCACCCGAATGATCATAGATATGCTGAAAAATGACACCCGGGTTGTTCCTGCGCGGGTTTGTGTTGACCATGTGGAAGAGCATACGGTTCGGTTTGCTTTGGATAATGGATTTTGGTGCGGAATGACACTTTACCCCACTACCAAATGCACTCCAGCAAGAGCTGCGGATATTATTGAAATGGTTGGCACTGATCGCATCATGGTGAATTCCGCCGGCGATTGGGGCAAATCAGACCCGCTTGCGGTCCCGGAATTTATGTTGGAAATGCGCAGGCGTGGTCATCCCGAGTCAGTCATTCAGAAAATCGTTTTCGAAAATCCCGTTGCCTTCTTCAGGCAGTCCTCGCGGTGGCACGAACCATTTACCCTTCTGAATGACAGAAAATGAAGCCGTGCCTGTTTCTGGCCATTGAAACATCTTGCGACGAAACTTCCGTCGCAATTTTTGATGAACAACTTCATGTGAAGGCAAATGTGATTGCCTCCCAAACCAAATGGCATGAGCGTTTTGGAGGCGTGGTGCCCGAGGTTGCCGCACGGGCCCATATGGAATTACTTACCCCGACAATTGCCGAGGCGCTTTCCACCGCCAGTATTTCCATGAAACAAATTGGTGCGGTTGCGGTGCATCATGGGCCCGGACTTGCTGGGGCTTTGCTGGTCGGGTTAAGTAGTGCAAAAATGATCGCACTTGGCCTTGGAGTGCCCCTTATAGGTGTGAACCATGTGCACTCACATCTTTATGCATGTCGAATGAGCGCAGGCAGGGATATTTTTCCTTGTGTGGGCATGGTGGTTAGTGGGGGGCATACGATACTTTTTGATTGCGAGAGCGCCCTGCAAATGAAGAGGCTTGGCGGAACCATTGATGATGCCGCCGGTGAAGCATTCGACAAAGTCGCCAACCTTTTGGGTTTGGGATTTCCCGGAGGACCTGCCTTGGAAAAAGAGGCACGCTTGGGAAGCCCGAAAGCTTATTCGTACCCAAGATCGTTTATTCATGAAGAGAGATTGGATTTTAGTTTCAGCGGACTGAAAACCGCTGTTCTGTATTCGATTGCTCCGCCCGGGGAGAAATTGAACCTGGTAAAAATTGATGCCCTATCCAGGGCTAATATGGCGGCATCGTTTCAGGAGGCGGTTGTGGATGTTTTGGCGGTAAAGTGTCTTCAGGCTTTAAAGCGAACCGGCCGAAAAAGACTGGCTGTTGGTGGCGGAGTGATTGCCAATAACTGTTTAAGGGATCGTTTGGCAACGCAGTGCTCCAGGTTGGAGATTGACCTTTTTGTCCCCCAAAAAGATTTATGTACGGATAACGCGGCCATGGCAGCATTGGCCGTGGAATACTGGAAAGAACAGCGATTTTCTGACCTGAGTCTTGATGTCTGTTCAACAGTCTATTAACGATCTTTAATAAAAATCTTTAAAAACATGAGATTGTTTGAGCATTTTTTTAAACCCTGCCAACGAGGGTTATTGGTTCGTATGCAACGGTTTTTCGTTCATGAGGTTTAGATCCAACGCTGGTTTTCTTGATGATTGCCAACTTTTTGGCAGGGTATGGGGTAGGTTTGAAATGGATGATGGCTTGGTCGAATCCGTCACGATGATGGTTCTGCGGATGCCAGCCCGTTTTAATCTCTAATGGAAGGGAAACCCATGAAGAAAATTTTAATTGCTGCTGCCCTGGCATTCCTGTCCGTGGAGGCAGCCCAAGCCAAAACCTTTGGTCTTTTTACTTATGCGCATTGCAACCAGTGCAATCCATGTTACCGCCCTTATAATGCGTTCAGTCCCATCTGCTCAAATCAGGGTAGTTGCGGGCCGGTTATGCCTGGCGGGTGTGCCAGTGGTGCATGTGTTGGTTATGACACCGATGGTGCGCCGCTTCCTGCAGGTCCAGCTTCGCAGGGTGCTCCCAAGAAGGGTGCCTATATGTTTATGCCAGGTTCACCCACCAATTTTGTGCCTGTTTACATGAATCAGGGATATCCGACCCCGTACCAAGTGATTCCTCAGTATCAAGCTGTTCCCCAACAGTAAATTGTATGGCTTTACGAAGAAGGCCCGGTCTTTAAAAAGACCGGGCCTTTCTTTTTGGTTGCGTTTCGAGATTAGGCCATGGAGAAAGCTGCGTCACAAACTGCTTCCCCAAAAACTCCCTCATCTTCAGAACCAGCCTGGTTGGTTGACGCCATGTAGAAATCCACACCCACGCTGGAGGTGAAAAGTTCATCGATGGAACTGGCTGTTGCAAAAGCAGGGGTGGTGTTCAGTTCCTCGTGATTCTCTTCAGGGGTTCGGAATTCATTCTGAGTGGAGCCACAATCCTCGAAGGTTGCTTCCCGGGTGAGGGAACTTGCTAGTCTATTGACAACCAAAGACTCTGCTGAAATTTCTGATGGTAATCGGGTGACACTTTTGGCTTGTACTTCGGGTTTCTGTTCTCCAAGAGCCTTGAAATTGGCTACAGTTGGAATCACCGTACCGGAGATATTAAGGCCCCAGTAGGAAAGGTATCCAACATCCAAGGAAGCCTTATCGGTGACGCTTAAAGTCCATGTGCCTTTCGCATTCTTTCCATCAAAGATCGAAAGGGCGGTTTCAGGACGGAAAGATCCCGTGAACGGGGCCTTGCCGGCTGAAATCGCGGTTGCTGCCTCATCGTTAAACCAGGTGCTGGTGAAGTTGTCTCCAGAACCACCTCTTCGATTGCTTAGGGTCGCGGTCTGACCAGTGGGAGATTTCAAGGTTATAACCAAATCAGAGTCGTAA
>JBEGQX010000336.1:0-16790 GCA_041180805.1 Planctomycetota bacterium | reverse complement strand
TTTCTTGTGAGAACCAGCATAAGAAACCGCCTTTCTTACATGAATATAAAAATGTGCTTTTTATTACCTGAATTATAATTCATGTTATACAATGCATAGTATCGGTGTCAAGCTTGTTTTGCTTAAAGGGAAAATAGGCAGGTTTGACGATTATCTAAAAATATCGATGAGTTTATTTGGTTTGGCCATGTTTGTGATGTTACCTAGAATATCTAAGTCTCCCTTTTGGTCTGCTTGGGCCAAAATATTGCCGGATTTAACACATATGTCGCCTTTTTTCTTGGAGGGGTTTGCTAATCATCCCCTCCATTGGGCGTTTTCTTTTGTTGGTTTGGATCAAGGAGTTTACACACGGTGAACAACAGGGAACACAGCCTTGCCTCGGATATCGATTTGCTCGGAAAACTGCATGAAAGCTCCATCCTCAAGCATTCCGGGGAGAAAGCCTTTACCCTCCTGGAAGACATCAAGGCCAGGTCCAAGGAAATTCGCGACCATAACAACCTGAACGAAGCCAGGGGCCTTATCAACCGCCTGAACCAGCTAAAGATCAACGACCTTCGCATGTTGATTCGGGGATTTGGTCTTTATTTTGATTTGCTAAATCTGGCCGAGCAACAGGCACGAGTGCGATCCCTGCGCAAGAAGGAGCTAGCCAGCGATGGCAAGCCCCTGCCGGAAAGCACTGCAGCCGCACTTTCCGAACTGGCGACTCATGGTACACCGGCGCAGGATATTCAAAAGTTGCTCGACACCGCCGATATCTGCCCGGTCTTCACCGCGCACCCCAGTGAGGCCAGAAGAAGAACCATTCTGGAAAAGTTGGACAGCATTGGATTAATCCTGAATCGACTGGAGTATGAAGTTCTTACAAAACGGGAAAAGGAAGACCTTCACAAATCCCTGGCAGAGCAAGTGGAGATATTCTGGGTTACCAAAACTGTAAGGGAAAACAAACCATCACCCCTTGATGAAGTTCGTCAGGTGACAGAAACTGTCATCAACAGTCTGCTAAGAATTGTTCCGCAATTCTTCCGTGAATTTCAAGCGAATCTGGATGGAATTTATCCTGATGGTAACTTCAAGACCCCTGCCTTCCTGCGCTTTGGGTCTTGGATTGGCGGCGACAGGGATGGAAACCCCTTTGTTACCCACGACGTTACCGAAAACTCGGTGCGCTTTAACCAGGAAACCATCCTCAAGATCTATTTGAAAAAGATCAAGGAACTCGGTGGCATTCTCAGCCACTCCTCTGAATTTGTGCAAGCCGGGCAAACCCTTAGAAAATCTCTGGAGCAAGACAGCATGCTTCTCGGCAACGAGGCAATGGGCCGGGAAAGCGAACCCTACCGCTTCAAATGTTCGAACATTTTCAAGAAGTTGCAAAAAACCTATATCTGGATCCGTGAGACAGAACTGAACTGGGCCAACCCGAAAACTCCGCCCGGCGATATTTATTTTTCCAGCAAGGGCCTTCTAGACGATCTGCAATCCATCTCAGAAGACCTTTCCCAGAATGGCTTCACGGATGCAGCCAAGGGCACATTGGAAGAATTGATATGGATTGTCAGGGTGTTTGGAATGCATCTATTCCATCTGGATATTCGCCAGAACAGCGCCAGGCACACCCAGGCACTAGTGGAAATATTCGCGAAAGCGAACATCTGCGAAGATTATTTGAAACTTGATTCAGGCGAAAAATTTCACTTGCTCGCCGAAGAGCTTAAAAACATAAGACCACTGGTGGGTGCCAAGTTAAACTACTCTGCCGAAACCACCGAGGTCATCTCCACGTTTCGGACCATGGCAGCGGTGTTGGAGCAACTAAACCCCGAGGCGCTTTCCACCTACATCATCAGTTCCACCACAGAGCCATATCACATACTGGAAGTTTTGGTTCTTGCGCGTGATGCCGGTTTGTTCTCCCTTCAGGAAAAGACCAGCAAGATTGACATTGTGCCATTGTTCGAAGCTCTTGAACCGCTGCAACAGGCTGAAAACATCATGCAGCAGCTTCTTCATGTTCCCGCCTATAGGAACCAGCTTTCCTTCCGTAACGACCTTCAGGAAGTGATGATCGGCTATTCCGACAGCAGCAAGGAAAGTGGCATGCTTTGCTCTGCCTGGGCCTTGCACAACGCCGAGGTACGCCTGGTGGAACTGGCGAACCGCCAGGGAATTCGCATCAAGATTTTCCATGGGCGTGGTGGCGCGGTGGGAAGAGGTGGTGGTCCGGCAAACAAGGCCATTCTGGCCCAGCCCCGGGGAACTGTGAACGGACAAATTCGAATTACCGAGCAGGGGGAAATGATCGCAGATCGCTACCATCATGAAGGCATCGCAAGAAGGCATCTGGACCAGGTCATTAATGCGGTATTCCTGACCAGTCTTGGAAAAGGCGGGCACTCGCAGGATACAGCATGGCCAAAATTGATGGATGACCTGGCAGAACTTTCCCGAAGGGCCTATCGAAAGTTGATTTACGAGGAACCCGGCTTGCTTTCCTACTTTGAACAATCAACGCCCATTCATGAAATCGGCGAGCTACGCATAGGGTCAAGACCCGCACGAAGAGTTACCAGTCGAAACATTGAAAGCCTTCGCGCCATCCCCTGGGTGTTCTCATGGATGCAAAGCCGGCATACTGTGCCAGGCTGGTTTGGAATAGGCTCCGCGTTGGAAGCCAAGGTACTGGAAAACCCCGATAATCTGGCCTTACTGCAAAAGATGTACGAATCCTGGCCATTCTGGACAACCGTGGTAGACAACTGCCAGATGATCCTGGCCAAGGCGGACATGACCATAGCAAGGCTGTATGCGGACCTTGTGGAAGACCGAGCCAACGCCGAGAAGATCTTCTCCATCGTGCGACAGGAATACGAAAGATCGGTGAAATACCTCTGCCTGATCACAGGGCAAAAAAGCCTGCTCGAAAAGATGCCCGTGCTTCAAAAATCCATCCAGCAGCGAAACCCCTATGTCGATTCCCTGAGTTATCTGCAGATTGTGCTTCTGGGCAAGCTTCGATCATCCACCGATGTTTCCAGCGAGCTAAAGACCGGTGTCATGGAAAGCATCAGCAGCATCGCTTCCGGTTTGAAAAACACAGGCTGAGAATCTTTCAGGAAACAGAAGGCGTTTCCTCGGAATGCAGGCTTGATGGGGTCATGGTGACCTCCACCTTCATGGAGTGTGAACCACCCCCAAGAATAACACCCTTGATGGGGCTGATATCATCGTAATCACGACCCCAGGCAAGCGTAATGTGCTTGTCGGAGGGAACAAGGTTGTTGGTGGGGTCAAAATCGACCCAGCCATGACCGGGTAGATAGGCTGAAAGCCAGGCGTGGGTGGCATCGGCGCCCACCAGTTTTTCCTTGCCAGGAGGCGGGGTGGTAAGCAGGTAACCACTCACATAACGCGCCGCGAGCCCAACCGACCTCAGGCATCCGATCATCAGGTGAGCGAAATCCTGGCAAACTCCCTTGCGATTGGCCAATACATCCCGGATGGGAGTGGATATGGTGGTGGCCTGTGGATCGTACTTGAACTCCTGAAAAATTCTCTGGTTCAGTTCCAGTGCCGCCTGGATCATCGGCCTGCCCGGCTGAAAAGATTCGCAGGCATATTGCGCAAGCTCTTCCCCCAATGGAACATAACGGGAGGGAAAGGTGAACTGGTAAGCCTCCAGGTTATGGGGTGACTTGTCTGAGCGCAAAATTTCACGCGCCTGTTCCCAGGGCATGTCAGGGACATCCTGCCCCTCGGATTGTTTTCTTTCCACAAGATGTTCAGCAACTATTGTCATCACCTTGTGGGGGTTTTGGATGGAAAACGCCGAGACCGGGTTGCCAAAATAATCCTGATGTTCATGCACCTGCCTGGGCATCGGCTCCACTTGCACCCTGGTTTGAATGCACCTTTGGTCCCTGCAGATCCGAGGCCGGAGATGCAAAAGATTGTGGCACATGGACACCGGTTCCAAGTAATGGTAACTGGTGATATGACGCACCTGATAAATCATGCTGTGCCCCCAGGAACCCCGGCAAGCTGCCTGGAGGTTTGAAGATGACTCAGATAATGGTGGGATATCGCCTCGGAAAGAGATGGAATATCCTTCTCAATCTGATCCAGGAACTCCTTAAGGCAGGGTCGCTGACCACCAGCATCGACATAAGCCAGGTTTTCCACATCCGCCAATTGAACCTGGGCCAGCATGGCAAGAACCAGACTGTGTTCCGGCGAGCGACCACTTGCATTGGGATCCACAGGTAATCTCTTGATGGCATCATGCAGCGCCAGTAGCTGAAAACCCAGTGACCTTGGATTGTTTTCATCCACCAGCAGCAAGTCCAACACAGGCGCCATCTGCACTCCACCGAGGTATCTTCTGCGATAAGTCATGGAGCAATCCGCTATTTCCAGAAGACTTTCCAACAGAGGCACCTCCCCGGCAACCGACTGAGCCAAGGTGGATTTAACAAGCTTGACCATATGGAAAGCGCCTTCGATCTTTCGGCCCATGTCCAAAAAGCGCCAGCCATGACCACGGGTCATACTTTCCATGGTGATACCGCCAAAACCCGCCAGCGTTATCACCCGGTGATTCAGCATATCCAGCAGTTCACTAAGCGAGGTTCTTCCCTTGGTATTTGCCGGCTTCTCAGGCGGCAGATGGCTGAGAATTCGCCACATATCCATGGAAATACGATCACGCACCGAACTTGCCGTGCGCTGGATCGATCGAATGAGAAACGCAAACCCATTCACATAATCCGGTTGAAAGACCAGTTCCATCAATTCTGCAGTCGGGTTTATCAATCGGCTTTCACTTCCCTCGCCCAGAAAACCGGGAAATGTCTGGGTAAGGTGTGTGATGGCCCTGAGCAGGGTTGGCAATTCGGGCACATCTGCAAGCCCGGATTTTTCCGTCAACCTTACCAAAACACCCCTCAAAAGGCGCACCATGCCTTCGGCGCGTTCCACATAGCGGCCAAGCCAGAAAAGGTTGTCAGCGGCTCGGCTAGGAATGTCATTTCCGGCACGGCTTAATTCCATCGCTCGGGCATTTGGCTTCAGCATGGTGAACTCATTCACCGGGCCTTTGCTAAGTACCCAGGTATCTTTGCTTCCACCTCCACTTTGCAAGGAAACCACCATGGTTTCCGGCGAGGGTGTGATTCTTGTAAGTCCGCCTGGCATCATTTCAAAGGATGTTCCGTGCGCACCAAGATACATCCTGCACAAAACATGGCGGGGCTCCAGTCCCTTTTCCGTCATAGTCGGCGTTGTGGAAAGGTTGAGGATTTCCTGGCCCACGAAGCGGTGGGGATTCGCCATTACCCTATCCATCAATTTTTGCCGGTCCACCGAGGATAACCGCGCCGGGAACACCGGCTCGAGGCGCATGGTGGGGAAAGCTCCCTTGATTACCATGGTGTCAAATTTCGCCAGCACATGCTGGAGTGAGGGAGCATCACCACACCAGTAAGATGCAACCGATGGAATGCGAAGAGGTTCACCCAGAAGGTGCTGGCAAAGACCTGGCAGATAGGGAATCAACGCGGGGGATTCAGCCCAGCCACTTCCAAGAGGGTTTGCCACCACCACATTTCCAGCACGCACGGCCTGAACAAGTCCTGGAATACCAAGGAACGAATCCGGCCGCAGCTCTAAAGGATCGCAAAAATCATCATCTAACCTGCGCCATACAACATCCACCGGTACCAAACCATCCAGCAACTTGAGGTAAAGGTGCTGATCCCTGACTGTAAGATCACCACCCTCTGCCAGGGTGAATCCCAGATAACGAGCCAGGTAGGCGTGTTCAAAGTAGGTTTCGTTGTAAGGACCCGGGCTCAGCAGAACGGTGCGCGGGTTGTCCCGGTTGTTTGGTGCAAGCGCGCGAACCGTGTCGCGCAGGTTGCGGAAGAACATGGCCAGCCGTTCCACCTTGCATTGGCGGAATAATTCCGGCAGCATGCGGGAAAGCACGATGCGGTTTTCAAGCGCATATCCCGCGCCGGATGGGGCTTGTGTGCGGTCACCCAGGATCCATAAATTTCCATCCGCGCCCCTGCCCACATCAAACGCGGTCAGGTGAAGATGCCGCCTGCCTGAAAGCGAAATTCCATGGCATGGCCTGAGAAAACCTGGGTTGGCAAATACGATCTCCGGTGGAAGCCATCCATTTTTCAGCAAAAGCTGCGGCCCATAGATATCGGCAAGTATGGCTTCAAGCAGGCAGGCGCGTTGTGTGAGTCCCTTGCCAAGGTATTCATATTCTTCCGGTGAGATAATAAAGGGAATGGGATCCAACTGCCAGGGTCGGTCAAGACCCCTGGGATCACCGTACACGTTATAGGTTATTCCATTTTCCCGGATGATCTGCCTGGATTCCATCCACCGATTTTGGAATTCCTCGGGGCCAAGCTCATCGAGTCCATGGGTAAAGTCGCGCCAGTGCGGACGAATCTGACCATCGGCAAATAGCATCTCATCATGGTTGTGGCCGAGCGGGCCATAACCCATGAAGGATTTGCCTGTGATTGGAGAGATTTGGTTCATATCGTTGGGAAGTATCACTTTGTAAGTGGGTTTTTTCCTCTGTGTATGGGAATGCCTTCTGCCTTAATTTTACCAAACTTGCGGAAATGGGAGTTTATTTTGATCTCACTTTCCAGGGGTTGCTCGGTCAATGGTAGGCGCAAATCCAATGTCAGGGGGAACTCAGGGAGTATCTCGCCGGGCGCGACTGTGATATCACCGGGCGTATGACCCATCGGCAGAAATCGCGCGATCCTTCTGCTTTCAGCCTCCATGGCATTTATAGGCAGGTTATCAAACGACCTGCCCCCGGGATGAGAAACATGGTAGGTGCAACCACCAACCGATCTTTCCATCCAGTTGTCAACCATGTCAAAAACCAGTGGAGCATGAACACCAATGGTCGGCTG
Source organism: Planctomycetota bacterium (assembly GCA_041180805.1). Classification (GTDB taxonomy): domain Bacteria; phylum Planctomycetota; class Planctomycetia; order Gemmatales; family Gemmataceae; genus JBEGQX01. The sequence goes on along the minus strand of JBEGQX010000336.1, from coordinate 9,834 downwards.
CAGGCACGATGGTGGCTGCCAGGCACGGAAACGAACCCCGGCAACATATTCTCCGTTGGTGCCAGTGGGATGAAGCGGAACCTTTCTTCCATTGCATATCAGGGTGTGTCGATCCCCGGTCATTCCACGAACCTTTACCTGAATCCTTTCAAGTGATGAATCGACATAGCGAACCGTTCCAGCGGTTCCGGGCTGCTCACCCAGCACATGCCAGACTTCCATGGCAGTGCGCAACTCCATATGCACACCCTGATGTGCAATTTGGCCAATGAATGGAAATCGAAATTCAAAATGTGGCGCCAGCCACTCGGGTTTCAGGCAATAACCTGCCGAGGCCAGTTCCTCAAGCACATCATTCATATCCTGTTGGATGAAATGAGGTAACAAAAACCTGTCGTGCAACTCGGTGCCCCAGCGCACCAGGCTATGTTTGTAGGGGGTCTTCCAAAACTTGGAGACTAGTGCCCGCACCAGCAAATGCTGCACCAGGCTCATGCGGGCATGGGGTGGCATTTCAAATGCGCGAAACTCCAGTAGACCCAGCCGGCCGGTGCTGGAATCCGGCGAGAACAGCTTGTCGATGCACCATTCCGAGCGATGGGTGTTACCAGAGGAGTCTATCAGAAGATTTCTGAAGACCCTGTCCACCAGCCAGGGTGCGGTGCCCCCATGGTCTGGAATCTGGCTGAAGGCTAGTTCCATTTCATAAAGGCTGTCGTTGCGGGCCTCGTCAATTCTAGGGGCCTGGCTTGTCGGCCCTATGAACAAACCTGAAAACAGATACGAAAGCGATGGATGGTTGTGCCAGTAGGCGATAAGGCTTCGCAACAGGTCGGGACGACGCAGAATGGGACTATCCGAGGGTGTTGATCCACCCAAAATCATATGATTGCCACCCCCGGTGCCTGAATGCCTGCCATCCATCATGAACTTTTCAGCACACAGCCTGGAATGATGGGCCTCATCATAAAGTGTGGTGATGTTGTGCGCCAATTCAGGCCAGTTGCTGGCAGGGTGAATATTCACCTCGATCACGCCGGGGTCAGGGGTAACCTTCAGGACATTCAGTCTTGGGTCGTAAGGTGGTGGATAGCCCTCCATCTGGACAGGCATCTGTAATTCAGCCGCAGTGGCCTCAACAGCGGAAACTAGTTCCAGGTAATCCGTCACCGAAGCCACGGGTGGCATGAAGACGTAAAGCCTGCCTGACCTTGGTTCAACACAAATAGCCGTGCGAACCACGCTGGAAGTTTCAGAATGAGTGCTTGGAACAGGGTGCGAAACACCATTTTGCATAACCAGCCTGGCTGGCTGGCTGATGGGCAAGGAACCCCTGAAGGACCATGGATCCATCTCGTGGATGGTTTGCCTGGTGTCGGCACTTTCCCAGGGCAATGAATCCAGTGGCAACCTGAAGCCCATGGGGGAATCCCCGGGAACCAAAAAAAGGTTCTTGGTGCGAAGCGACCATGGCCCGCTAACCCACACAGGGCCATTCACGCCATGAACCTTGCTTATGGGAAGGGCAAAACCAACCACTGAAGAAAGACCCTTTTCAAAAACCCGCGCCAGCCTCGCCCTTTCCTCGGCATCATCCAGCTTGTTATTCAGTGGATTTACATTCACCGGCAAACGATTTTCCCGCCAGAGGTAATACCAGGTATCCTCGTAACCCGCTGAAGCATGATCCGGATTCACCCCAAGATGAGATGCGAATCTCTCTATAAAATGCCTGGCGTCGGAATCTACAAAACCATGGTTGGCATCCTCACTGCCAATCAGCCTGGGATTGTGCCATATGGGTTGGCCATCTTTGCGCCAGTAACACCCAAAGGCCCATCGGGGCAGCGACTCACCAGGGTACCACTTGCCCTGTCCAAAATGCAGCAGGGGTCCATTCGCAAACTTGTCGCCAAGCCTGCGAAGCAATTCATCACCGCGAATCTTTTTTACCGGGCCCAGTGCGGAAGAGTTCCACTCCGGGGCATCCGGATCATCCATTCCCACGAAGGTTGGCTCGCCTCCCATGGTCAGGCGAACATCATTTTCCTGAAGATCGCGATCCACGATCATGCCAAGCTGGTTAATCTCGTGCCATTGTGGATCGGTGTATGGCTTTGTGACCCTGGGTTTTTCAACCATCCTGCGAACGGTCATATCAAAGCGGAATTCCGTTTCGAGTTCGTCGTTCTCATCCTCCTGCGAGAATTGAAAAGACCCTGTGATGGGTGCGGCCTGCATGGGGTCTGCGGTGCATGCAAGTGGAATGTGACCTTCCGCGGCAAGCAAGCCGGATGTGGGATCCAACCCCACCCATCCCGCACCGGGAATGAAAACTTCCGCCCAGGCGTGCAGGTCGGTGAAATCTTCTGATGGACCTCTTGGGCCCTCCAGGGGTGGAACATCCGGTGCCAGTTGAATCAGGTATCCGGAGACAAAACGGGCCGCCAACCCTAGTTGCCTTAGAATTTGAACGAGTAACCACGCGCTATCCCTGCAACTGCCGCTTCGCTTCTGAAGTGTTTCCTCGCAAGTCTGTATGCCCGGTTCCATGCGGGTGATGTAACGAATATCTTTTTGCAGGCGCTGGTTGATCTCGACAAGATAATCAATCATGCCAACGCGAAGCTTCCTGACCCCCTTCACATAGGAAAGAAGCTTTGGCCCGGAATCCGTGATTTCCAGGAATGGTTTCAAACCAGCCAGGAGGCTTTGTTCATAACGGAAGGGATACTGGCTTGATTTTTCCTCCACGAAAAAATCAAAGGGGTTGATGTGAACCATGTCCACCAGCAAATCAACCTCCACGACAAACTCTCGTGTTGGTTTTGGGAAAACCATGCGGGCGAGGTAATTGCTGTAGTGATCCTGCTGCCAGTTGATGAAATGATCCTTGGGAATCACCCTGAGCGAGTAGCCTAGTATTGGCGTGCGACAATGAGGGGCAGGCCTAAGGCGCAGCACCTGGGGCAGAAGCGTAATGGGGCGGTCATACTGGTACTCGGTTCTATGATGCAGGGCTACTTGGATAGACATGGTATGGTCCTGGAGGTTGTGCAATCCTGCAGAAAATCCGACTAGCAATTGGCCTGACAAAGGGCCTGAAGCTTCGCGGAATTACAGGACGCCCCATCCGCGGACATCCGGAAATCAAAATAGGTCGAGTGAATGGAATCTCCTACATCATGGATCGTGTCCACCACCTTGGTAAGCGATTCATGAAGGCCACCTGTCACAAAATCATCAATGGTTGAGGAATGCAGCCAATCCACAAGGTTGTCGAAAATGTGGTGGACATCGTTGGTGGAAAACTCCGTGTCACTGGCGGCAATTTTCTGGTTTGCCTCCTGGCAATAACTAAGGCAGCGTAGGATGGATCTGGGAAATATCGGGTCGAAAATCAGGAAGTCCGCCACCGAGGTGCCCTTATCCAATGTTTGCCTTTGCTTGTGGAACGGCTCATAACCCGAGCAGCTTTTGAGAATCGCGGTCCATTGGGCGATGTCGATCGGGGTACCAACCAGATCCGCACTGGGAAGTATAAGGTGATACTTCACATCCAAAATTCTGCTGGTCTGACTTGCCCTTTCAAGATATTTCCCCAGCTTGAAAAAATCCCATGCCGTGCCATGCGACATGGTGCCTTCACAGATGCCAAAAATGATCTGGTTGATGCGCTTTATCTGGTTGTAAAAGGCATTTCGATCATCGTCATAAAGCCTTCTGGAATCCGAGGATTGCATCCATAAGTGGTAATGATTGATCTGCTCCCACATGTCGGCGCTAATAACTTCCCTGATGATGCGCGCATTTTCACGCGCTGCCGCCAGTGAGGAAGCTATGCTGCATGCATTATCCCGGTCCCAGGTCATGTGGTACTGCACAATCTCGGATTCGGCCTGATTCGGAAAATCATGGATGCCACTGATGATTAATAATGGCTTCCATTGCTGCTCCAGGGGAACATCGAAGTCGAGCAAAAGTGTCTGGTTGACATCAAGAACGCGCGCCGTATTCTCTGAACGTTCGAGGTAACGGCTCATCCAGAAACAATGTTCTGCAACCCGGGATATCATTTTCCATTCTCCATGACCCAGGTATCCTTGCTTCCACCACCCTGGCTTGAGTTGACCACAAGTGAACCCTTGACCAAAGCTGTTCTGGTAAGCCCGCCAGGCAAACACCAGCTTGATGTTCCACTGACAATGTAAGGCCTGAAATCGACATGGCGCGGGGCAAGGCCCTCCTCGGTCCATGTGGGGCAGGTGCTTAAGGATACCACCGGCTGCGCGATATAATTTCGAGGGTTGGCTTTCAGCTTTTCCCTGAATTCTCCCCTTTGCTTTTCGGTGGATGAGGGCCCCATCAGCATTCCATAGCCACCAGATTCGTTCACCGCCTTGACCACCAACTCTTTCAAATGATCCAGCACATACGATAAATCATCCGGCCTGGCACAAATGTAAGTCGGCACATTTTTAAGGATGGCGTCCTCGGCAAGGTAGTAGCGAACCATGTCTTCCACAAACGGATAGATGGCCTTATCGTCGGCAATTCCGGTTCCAACAGCATTTGCAAGGGTGACATTACCCTTCCAATAGGCATTCATTAGACCAGGCACACCAAGCATACTGTCGGGCCTGAATGTCTTTGGATCCAGGAAATCATCATCAACCCTTCGATAGATAATGTCCACGCGCTTGGGGCCATGGGTGGTCTTTAAAAACACCCTGTCGTTGTAAACGAAAAGATCCTGACCCAACACAAGCTCGATCCCCATGTTGCGCGCAAGAAAGCTGTGCTCAAAGTAGGCTGAGTTATAAGGCCCGGGTGACAGTAAAACCATGCAAGGCGAGGAACCCGCTCCTGCCGGCGCAACCGACAAAAGCGCATCCCTAAGCTTCTGTGGATAATCCTCAACCCGCCTGACCTTGGATTGTTGAAACAGCTTTGGAAAGACTTTTTTCATGACTACGCGGTTTTCAAGTACATAACTGACACCCGAGGGCGTGCGGCAGTTGTCCTCTAAAACCAGAAATTCACCATTTACATCCCTCACAAGATCTGTTCCCACCACATGAATGTACTGTTTGCCTGGCGGTGTGAATCCAACCATCTCCTTGCGGAAACACTTGGACTGTAAAACCAGATCCTCCGGCACAACCTTATCCTTAAGTATCTGCTGTTCGTGATAGATATCGTGGATAAACATGTTCAGCGCCTTGATGCGCTGCAAGAGTCCCGCCTCTGTTTTTTTCCAAAGGCCTGGCTCTATGGGTCTTGGTACAAGGTCAAATGGAAAGATTTTCTCGGTGCCCCGAAAATCGGAATAAACCGAAAAGGTGATTCCCTGGTTGATGAAGGTCCAATCTGCGTTTTGCCTGCGTTGTTTAAACTCGCCGGTGGAAAGCTGGCTTAACCAATCAACCAGGCCCTTGCAATGGGGATGAGGTTCATAATTTCTATGAATTAGCTCGTCCCAGGAGGATTCATGGAGATTGTAGTCCTGAAAGATGTTTATTTGGGAGTCCTCCGTTAACCGTGAGGGTGGTAATGCAACTACATTCATGGTGCACCATGGGAAAAGTGATGTTTGCTTGGATAGTGGCAGCAATTCATATGCCAGACTTTTTGGGGAGTCACTTTTTACCAGCTGCAGCATGAATTACCGTTGATTTGGCAACAAATACCCTGTTGGCCTTTAAGGACGCCTTAATGTCGGGCAGTTAGTGCACATTTTTTAGTCTTTTGTCAAACTTGTCGCTTACAATGCCAAAATTGGATCTTTGAACCTTTTAAAGGTGAAGAATGCTTCGGACAACCGCCTTCCTGATGATTTGCCTCCTACACAACTTTTGGGCATTAGGCATGGAAAAATCGATTCCCCTGGCTGATTTCTCTCAACCCCGAACAGCCAGTGAATGGCAAAACATCAATGACGGAGTCATGGGCGGGGTATCGGATGGAAGGTTTCGCCTTACCGGCAATAAGTCCATGGAGTTTTACGGCACGCTTTCTCTGGAAAATAATGGTGGGTTCGCCTCGGTCCGTACCAAGCCTAAAAACTTGGATTTGCAAAAGGGTGATGTTTTACTTGTTCGTGTCAAAGGGGATGGCAGGGAGTATTCCTTGAATCTCTATTCCACCAAGCCTTTGGTGGCCTTCTCTTACCGGATGCCCCTGGTGACACAAAAAGATGTTTCCATGGAACTGAAATTTCCCCTGGATAAATTCACTGCCACGAGCTTTGGCAGAGTTGTTCCAAACGCCCAACCCATCGAACCCTCGGAAATCAACGGTATTGGCTTCCTGCTGGGTGACAAAAAAGCCGGGCCATTTCGATTGGAAATTGAATCCATATCCATCCTGCGAGATTAACAACTTAAACTCGCCGAGAGTAATAGTCTTTAAGCCAATTTTTGAGAGTGGGTTACAACATGGATGGCAAAGAGGTGGAAAGTTTTTTGGCTGCTTCGTTGGCAGACCGAAAGATGACTGGCAGCGAAAGACATGCCCTGGCAGATTACCTGAACACACACGCACGCAATGCCCAGGATAAAGGTGTGGTTCGGCACCTGGCATTTGAATTGGCAAGAAGAGCGCTTTCCAACCAAAACGACACCAAGATTATGGATTGGATGGAAGAAGTGCTCAAGGTGGTTGCCCCCATACAATCCAACGCCACCGCACCAGACATGGCACCGGATTCTGCTTATTTCTCACCCGGTGATGAATGCCTTCAACGCATCATCCGAAGATTCCAGCTTGTGAAAAAACATGCTGACCTATGCGTATTCACCATTACGGATGATCGGATAAGCAGGGAAATTCTGGAAGCTCATGGCCGTGGTGTGAAAGTACGCATCATTTCCGACGAGGAAAAAGCATCCGACACGGGTTCTGATATGCGGCAATTCACTGATGCAGGCATTCCCATCAAATTGATTCGGGCGGTGTCAGCGGATGGTCGCGATGGGCACATGCACCACAAGTTTGCCATTTTTGATGGCTTGCGTCTGGTGAATGGCAGTTACAATTGGACGCGTGGCGCTGCCAACATCAATTACGAAAATCTGGTGGATAGCGCGGACGCCGGCATGGTCCAGCGCTTCTCTGCGGAATTCAACCGCCTTTGGACATTGTGAATAATTTGGTTTTGCTGGGGTAATTATCATGCCTTTATTTGGTGCGCATATGTCGGTGGCAGGCGGAATGTGCAACGCGGTTGAAGATTCCATACGCCATGGTTGCGACACCGTGCAGGTATTCACCAAGAATGCCAGCCAGTGGAAAGGCAAACCCCTTCGGGAAGAAGACATCAAGTCATTTCGCAAGGCAATTCAATCCGCCGGTCTGAAAAAGAACCTTTCCCATAATTCGTACCTCATCAACCTGGGTTCCCAGGACGATGCGATGTTTGCAAAATCCGTGGATGCGATGATGGATGAAATGGAGCGCGCCGAGGCTTATGAACTGGACTACCTTGTGGCGCACCCGGGCTCGCATCTGGGTGCCGGCGAGGAAGCCGGCCTGAAAAGAATAGCCAGCGGGCTGGATGAAACCCAGGCACGTTGCAAAGGTTTCAAGGTGAAGCTATTGCTTGAAATCACCGCGGGCCAGGGCACCAATCTTGGCTGCCGATTTGAACACATCGCCAGCATTCTCCATCAGGTGAAAGCACCCGAACTGTTGGGGGTATGCTTTGATACCTGCCATGCCTTTGCTGCAGGTTATGCTATGGGAACGAAATCCGAATACGAGTCAACCTTCCAGCAGTTTGATGAGATTATCGGTTTGAAAAAGTTATTGGCGTTTCATGTGAACGATTCCAAGAAAAAATTGGGCAGCCGGGTGGACCGTCACGAACACATCGGCAAAGGGGAGATGGGATTGGAGCCATTTCGATTTCTGGTGAATGACAAGCGGTTTGCCAAGGTTCCCATGGTGCTGGAAACCGCAAAGGAGGAGGGAGAAAACGAAGACATGGATGCCATCAACCTGGGTTGCCTGAAAAAACTGGTTCAAAAGTAACCTTTAAAGCAATATCCATTTTTGGCAATTGGCCAGAACTCGTTTCCCATCAAAGAATTAGGCTTGCGATTTTTCCAGCTTCCAATGTACCATTTACGCAGGAAGAATAGTAAACCTTTGTGAAATATTTACTTTTGGAGTGAAAATGGCTACCGCCTACGATGAAATCCAGTATGTAAGTTTCCCCTACCAGCAATCTCACCCAGACAGGCTTTCGGCAGTGGCAAAATTGCTGGGCATAGATGCTCCAAAAATTGAAACGGCTCGGGTTCTGGAACTGGGTTGCGCCGCTGGCAACAACCTGATTCCCATGGCGGAAAACATGCCGCAGGGCAAGTTTCTGGGTATTGATTACTCCGAACCCCAGGCCGCCCGTGGCAAAAAGCTGATCGAGGAACTCAAGCTTAAGAACATCGAAATCCGCCATGCCAACATCATGGATATCGGGCCCAAGGAAGGCCAGTTCGATTACATTATCGTGCATGGCATATTCTCCTGGGTTCCCAAGGAAGTTCAGGAAAAGATCCTGGAAATCTGCAAGAAGAACCTAAGCCCCAACGGCGTGGCCTATGTGAGCTACAATGTTTTCCCCGGCTGGCGTATGCGCGGCATGATCCGCGATATGATGCTTTACCACACCAAGCGTTTTGCCACCCCACAGCAAAAGCTGCAACAGGCACGCGCGCTTCTGGAATTCATGGTGCAGTCCGTGCCACAGGATAACAACCCCTATGGTTCCTTCCTGAAGTCTGAACTTGAGCTTCTGCGCCAGCAGTCTGACAATTATCTTTTCCATGATCACATGGAAGAAAATAACTCCCCATGCTATTTCCATGAATTCGTGGAACGCGCCGACAAGCATGGCCTGCGTTACCTGGGCGATGCCGATATGCGTACCATGTCCACCCACGATCTTCATGCCGAGGCCAAGAAGCTTCTTACCACGGCACCCAACCAGATCGAATCTGAACAGTACATGGACTTCCTGCGCAACCGCATGTTCCGCATGACCCTGCTTGTGCATGGTGACAAGGCGCCTGTGCTTCAGGTTAATACCAAGCAGGTGCGCGATTTCCATATCGCGGGCACCCTGCGTGTGAAGGAAAATGCCCCCGCATTGCACAGCAATGAACCGGAAACCTATATCGTGCCCACCGGTGGTGAAGCAACCGCCCGTGATCCACTGGTCAAGGCGGCCATGCGCGTGCTGACCGAAACCTGGCCGGAAAGAGTTTCCTTCCAAAAGTTGGTGGAACTTGCCAGCACCAAGCTTGGGTTGCAGGTTCCCACCGATGAAGCAGGCATTAACCGGGTTACCGACCAGATCGGATCCGCCCTGCTGCTGTTCTACACCGGCCTGCCCATGGGCGCCATTGAACTAAGCCTTCGTCCGCTTCCAGCGGCGCGACAGGCCTCGGACAAGCCCAAAGTTCCGGCACTGGTTCGCATGCAAGCAGCAAGCGATGGCATATTAACCAACCTGCGTCACCAAACCATCCGCATCGGCGACTTCGAAAAGTTTGTCGTTCCCATGCTGGATGGCACCAAGACCAAGAAAGAAATTGTTACCGCGTTGCAGGACCTTGCCCAAAAGCAACAACTGCAGATTCGCGAAAACAACATCCTGGTCGTGGATCCCGAGAAGGTGAAAACCATTCTCGAGAAGCAGCTTGAAGGGTCTTTGGTCATCCTTGCAATGAACTCTTTGCTAATCGCCTAAGCTGATTGTTGAATTCTGCCAAAATAAAAAGGGAGGCCAAAAAGCCTCCCTTTCTGCTTTTAGCCCCAACACTGTCAGTGCAC
>JBEGQX010000335.1:0-39809 GCA_041180805.1 Planctomycetota bacterium | reverse complement strand
TGGTTGACCATGATTTTTAACTTGGGAAATTTTTGGGCAGATTTATCCACCGTTATTAAGAGGGGTGGCCCTCCATTTACTTCCAGCCGTAATCCGAGATCGGATAGAAGTTGTAGGTTTTGGACGCCTTTTTCATCTTCAAGAGCTTTTTTAAGGTTGTTGTCGTTTATTCGAAACCCGCGAAACTTGGCTTGCTTTGCGAAGCGTCGCAAATGTTCCGGATATTTTTCATCCAATGGATTCAGGTTCCCAATGATCGCAGGAATAAACGCATCATCTTTTGCAAGATCAAGCAACCATTGGTTATCTTCGACCCATGGGCTTGCCTCAATAATAATGGTTCCGATAACCCCAAGAGGTTTGGCAATTTTTTTGTAATCCTCAGGTAGAACTTTACGATACAGGGTTGAATCCTGCTTGCCAGGCCAGGGCACTCCCTGAGGTCGGGTAGGGTCATAAAAATGGGTGTGGGTGTCTAGAATTTCAACCTGTTTTTGATTTTGTTGCCCAAATGCCACAGAAGCAAAACAAGTGCCCACAAATTCTCTTCGATGCAAAAGCATGTGTGTTACCTGATTCAAAATGTATGAAGAATTTCAACAATCCTAACAAAAATGTTGGTTGGAGACACCTTTTTATAATTTCAAACCTTTGGTCAGGCATGTTTCTTCAATATTCCAAGTTTTTTTGGATGAATTTGATAGCCTAAGAATATATTAGATCATTTCTTGCAATATTTATTTCAAGTTCGCCATGGAATCCCTTGAAGGTAAATAAAGCTTGCCGTTAAACATCCGTGAAGATGTAAGGAATGGGATAGCCATGGTTCGTCAAAGGGAAGATTTTCCTGGAGTAAACAAGGTAAGGGATTCCATTCCTTCCAAGGAACGAATTCGCTTGTTGATGCCTGGCTTGCTGTCTTTTTTCTTACCACTGTTGGTATGGTTGGTTTCACTTCTAGGAATTGTATTTTTACCCTGGTGGGCAAAAATATCGCTCGGAATCGTAAATGGATTTGCGATTGGAGTCATGTTTATTATTGGGCATGATGCCTGTCATGGCATTCTCTTGCCCAGAAGATGGATGAACAGACTTGCGGGAAGAATATCTCTTATGCCCGCCCTGCATCCTTACGCGGCATGGGTTCATAATCACAATGGTTTGCATCATGCCTTTACAAATATTCGGGAAAAAGATCCTGGCTTTCCGCCGATGGATATCAAGGAATATGCCAAGATGCCTTATTGGAGTAGGTTTAGTTACCGCCTTGGTAGAACTTGGTATGGTCTGGGTTGGTTATATTTTCGCGAAATGTGGATGAAGTGGGAGTTTTTTCCAAGTAAGGCCCGTTATCCAAAAAACAGGAAAGCGTTTGTAAGAGATAGGATTCAAATTTTGTTTTTTGTCGCATTGTGGATTGCAATGCTTGTTTGGGGGGCATTGGAGAGGGATGAGAATATTTTTTTGATGATTGGTGTGGGATTTATTTTGCCACAATTTATTTGGAACTGGTTGATTGGCTTCATTATTTTGCAACAGCATACCCACCCGCGAGTTGCGTGGTATTCGGAATTGGATTTGCCATCCCCAATGTTTTTCCAGGCGCAGTTGCATGCAACCCCACACCTTATTTTTCCGTTTTTATTCAGATTTATTATGAGACATGTCATGGAACATACCGCACACCATGCGGATCCCGCGATTCCGCTTTATTCTCTTTCAAATGCTCAAAAAAGTCTGGAACATTCCTTTAGAAGGGATATCGTCAGGGTCGTCTGGACTCCAAGGGGTTTTCTGAAGACCTTAAATACTTGCAAGCTCTATGATTATGAGAACCATTGTTGGACAGATTATGAGGGTAAACCCACGACAGGCCGCCTTTTTGAAAAACAACTACCACTGATAACTGAGTCCTGATTTCTTTGGAAATGATATGGTTATCAGCAAGGCAAAGACAGTCACTGAATATCTTGAATCACTTTCGGAAGAACAACTTGGAATTATCGCCCCTGTTCACAGAATGTTGTTGGGCAAATTGCCCAAAGGCGTGGTGGAGGTTATGAATTGGGGCATGATCTGTTACCAAATTCCATTTACCTTGGTGCCAAAAACATACAACGGCCAGCCACTCATGTTTGCGGCGCTTGCTGCACAAAAAAATTATTGTTCGCTTTATATGATGAGCGTTTATCAGAATCAAAAACTGTTGGCAGATCTCCAGGCTGGCTTTGAAAAGGCTGGCAAGAAATTGAATATGGGGAAATCGTGCCTTCGCTTTAAAAAACTTGAAGACTTACATCTGCCCACGCTGGCCAAGGTAATTCAAAAGCAGTCTCTTAAGAAATTCATCGATTGCAGTCTTGCGTTGGCTTCCCCGGGTTCGGCTGCTTCAAAAAAGAAAGCATCTGGAAAGCAATGCAAATGAACGCCAGCAAAATCGCGGACCAGAAAAACGTTCCATAAATATGCGCAAATACCAAGTTGTCAGCCTCATAGTTCATGGCTTTGAACATAAGGCTGCTTGAACCATGGGAAGGCGATGAAAACCCGGTTTTTGACAATTCATTTTTTAAAATTTCCCGGTAATCATCCACATTGGCTTGTTGGATGGAACCCCTTTCCGAGGTATAGGAATATTGGGCCTGATGCCCTACCAGCAGGTAGTTCACTAAAAAACCGATGGATAAGGCGCCACCAAGAAACTGAAAAACAGTGATCTCTGCGCGGATGGCGCGTTCTTTTTCAACGGGTACATCGTGCACCTGTTGCATGGAATAAAGCACCCAACCCACACCCAGACCCATGCAAAATCTTGCCAGGGCCAGTTCCCAGTGTTGGGGCGCCGCAAACCAGTTGAATTCGATTTGATTCAGGGGGTTCCAGAAATTCCACCCCAGTGTTCTTTCGTGGGCTGATAACATTCCCAGCGCAATCGTGAAAAGTCCTGCAATGTGAAGCCCGGGGATTCGACGGAGAAATTGTGCGGTGAACAAAGCTGTGGCAGCGCCAAAAGACAGTGACCATACAAGCCAGGCTCTTTCCCAACTGCTGAAATTGATCAGTAAGCCACCATATACACCCATATCCGAGACATTAAAGTATTGCACGAAGCCTGCGTAAAAAATCAAAAGCAGTCTTGGGAACAAATTGCAGGCCAACTCGTTTCCATCGCCGATTCCATAGAGCAAAAAAGCCATCGCAAACATGAAAAGTGAAATGGTGGCGCTGCGTAAAATACTGGTACTTTCCCACCAGCCATCCAATTGCCCCCGGTGCAGCACATGCCATAAAAATCCAAGCGCAACAGCCATGGCCAAAACAGCAAGTGTTTTGCGTTTGTTGAGTGTATTAGTTTTCTGGAAAAACTCCCCTTCCAATGTTGGGATAAACAGAATGAATGCCAGAATTGTCAGACAGCCCTCAAAAAGAAAACCGCCTTCCCAATTAGACCAGCCGTAAAGGAAAGTGACTCCTCCGACTATTCCTGGCGCAGTAGCGGGAAGAAAAATCCCCAATAGCCCGGAAATTCTTGAATAATTAGCGGGTAAAAGACTTGGAGCCATCTGGAGAATAAAACCAGACCCCAGACCTGCGCAAATTCGGCCAGCTACCAGAATTGGATAAGGGGCCAGCATAAAACAACCATTGAAAAATGATCCCAAAGCCAAGGCAAACAGGCCGATTCGGGTAAGCTGTAAAGCGGAGATTTTTTCAGGAAGGCACCGCGCAAGCATAAATCCCAGGGCAATCGAAAAGAGCAGGGCACTGTGTAAACCATACCCTTGGGCGGGCACCCAACCCCGGGCAGCATCCATTTCCCGGAAATTCATGGTATGCCCGGCAGTCGTAATCCAGACGACAGCCAGCGCAAATATGGGCCTGCCTCGGAGGAATCTTTCCCCCAGGTCACCAGCGTAGCAAAGGCTATTCGTCACCAAAGACAAGTTTCTGGCCTTTCAGAATTTCATTTACCCAGGAAATTTCCAAACCCTGCGGGGTTTGCAGGGTAAGGCTTGGCTTTCTGGGAATTGTGCACTGTTGAAGGATTTTTTTGAATTCCTCAAAAGCCTGGATGACTTCCTTTTCTTTCTCCTCGGGTTGCAGGCTTTTCCATCCCATACCCGTGGTAAGGATGATTGGCACACGCATCTCTTGCTGAAACATACCCACACCGTAAGGCATCACAATGCTTGCGGGGGCAAGGATTTCTGTTTTAACAAACTTGGGAATTCCATCGGTTGTTTTTCTTGATTCCACCCATTCCCGGATGGCCCTGCCTGTTTTTTGCAAGTCTGCATCTTGTGTTTCACCCCTGTTAAAAGGGGTTTGGGTCTGAGCTGGCACGATAACTTTTGATTTATTTTGGTCGTTGGGGTTGCAACCTGCAAGGATCACCATGGCCCCAAGAATAAATGAAATGTTTTTCATGGTTTTTGCTTTTTCTTGCTGGGGTTTGCTGCCGGATATACCAGTGTCTCAGTCGTCTGGGTGATCGGACGATATTGAAGGCCGCCGATCTGAAGTTCAAAAACATCTCCTGGGTCCAGGCTTGCCTCGGATCCCTTTTGAAAACCAGCGTACCCCAAACCAAGAATCAGGCCGGCGCCCGCACCAATACCAATAATCCCAATATTACCCTGTGTGTATTGCGTTCCAATACTTGCGCCTATTCCCGCACCTTCAAGAATGAACAGAGTATTTAACAGGTTTCTACGCATACGGGTGGTAAAACGGTTATCCTCCATTTGAATTCTGAAGGGAGAGACTTCGTGATCCTCCGAATTTACCAGTTGAGATAACTCGATTTTCATTTTGCCATGTTTGCGAAAATAGCCGGGGGCATCAATCTGCACGATGGTTCCTCCAACTATGGCGGGCGGAACCCCTTCCGGCCTTAATTCCACCACCTCAGCCAGAAATCTGTCACCGGGTTGAATTGGTGGCTGGCTGTTAAGCAACCTTTCACCCGGGCTGAGGCCATCCTTGGGAAGAATTTGCCTTACCTTCAGTCGGACAGTCTGATTGGGAACTAATACCGATTCCTCGACCTTGGATGGAAGTTCGGGAGTTGTTTTTTGGACAATGTCCGCGTGGGGCATCAGATTGATGCCAAGCAGCAAGGTGATCAATAGGGTTGTCATTCCAGGGGTTCCTTTCGTGCGAATACCCTGTGCAGTACTTTTGTCCAGAAACCGGGTGTGGGAGTGCTGCGGTTCTTATCCAAACTGGCGATACCGGCTTTCTCGACATAATCCAAAAGCAGTTCTGTCGAACGAAGAATATCCAATCTTGCGAGTTGCAGGTTGTACCATGCGCTCCAGCGATTTGCCTGTGCCTGGTAAAGGCCAACCTTGGCGGCAAGCACATCCAATGGAATGGCTTGCTTCTGTTCCAGCAGTCTTTCCTGCCTCTCCACCAATTCGGTTTGAAGGGCCTCTTCACGGGTTTTCTGATCATACTCCTTGACAGATTGCTCCCAGCGATCCCAGGAGTTTCCCGCATCCTGTTCGACTTCCAAAAGTGCTTTTTCCAAGTCTAGCTGCGATTTCACAATATCCAGCTTTGCACGACGGATGTTGGACCATAGGCCGATATCCAAGGCTGGAATGTCGTACAGGGTACCGAAGACGATGCCCAGGGTTGCGGGTCCGCCATCAAACCCGGGACTAGTTCTTTTGAACGACATCGAGAAAGGAAAGTTACCGACGCCAAGCAACCGCAGCCAGTCGCGTTTTTCCTGAATCTGAGCTATTTTTAGTCCTATCACCAGAAGCCTTACTTCCATGCGCTGTTTTTTTGCCCTTTCAATGGCTTCATCCCTGCACTGGGGAAAATCCGGAATCACGGAAAGGTCAACCAGATCTGGGTCAAAAAGGTCAAATTGATAATCATCTTTAAGGCCAATGGGAATCGGCTGGCCTTCCTGGGGGGTCAGGAGGCGGCTGGTGTGCATGGTCAGTGCCAGTTTGCGCTGGGCAATACGCACATTCTTTTCCAACTCGCTTAAAAGCACGGAAGCTTTGTTCCTGGAGGTTTTGACCTCTGTCAGTTCGACATCATGCGCCTGTTTTTCCCGCAATTTGTTTTCCACATGCAATTCGGATTTTTCCGCAAACTCCAGCCCCAATTTTGCGGTTCGAACTCCGTAGCGGAGTTGTTTGGTCTCGAAATACTGTTGGGCAGCCAGCTCAATCTGTGACCGGCGTATTAGCTGCTCCATGATCCATTTGGCCCGGATGCCCTCTTCCGCTATTGGCAGACTTGCAACATGGCCGGCAGGATCCAGCGGGAAAAACATATTCACGCGGTTCAGTTCCGCCCTATCCAGTCCGGGTACACCGGCAAAGGGAGTGCCTCCTGTCACATCGGGGTAAATAATGCTGCTGCCAGCACGCCCTTCCACAGTGCGAAGGCCGACAAACAACTGCGGCATATTGGTCACGGGGATGAAATGTTTAAGC
Organism: Planctomycetota bacterium; assembly: GCA_041180805.1. GTDB lineage: Bacteria > Planctomycetota > Planctomycetia > Gemmatales > Gemmataceae > JBEGQX01. The sequence continues at coordinate 33,348 of JBEGQX010000335.1, read as the reverse complement.
GCTTCAAACTTCGCAACAGAGGCTGTTCGGACAGAGACATTTGCCTGAATGCTTTGAACGTTTTCCAAACTTTGGGAAATCGCGGTGGCCAGCGTGGTGGGAGGTGCCTCTTGTAATTCCATGGGCGTGGGAAGAGCCTTGCCTTCCTGGCCACTCATCAAGAACAGGGTTGCAAGCAGAAGACTTTCCATCGTTTCAAATCACCAGTCCCTGGCCAATTGGGCTGCAGCGGCTTTTGTGTCTATATGAACCTTGCACGACATACCCGGGCGAATCCTGCCTTCGGGATTGTCTTTCTCCAAAAAGCGAAGTCTTACGGGAAGGCGCTGAACAATGCGCGTGAAATTGCCCGTTGCGTTATCTGGTGGAAACAGGGAAAAGGCGGATCCCGTTCCACCCGAAATGCTTTCCACCCAGCAGGGGAAGGTTCGATCCGGAATGGCATCGATGGTCAGGTGAACGGTCTGGCCCACGCGGGTTTTCGCAAGTTGATCTTCACGAAGGTTCGCGACTACCCAGACATTTCCAAGATCCAGCGGGGAAATGCTAAGGAAGGTTTGTCGGGCATTGACTGTCAAACCCAGTTGAACGGTGCGCTTGCTGATGATTCCTGCCTGTGGCGCGCGAACCAGGGTGTTGGATAGTCGCAATCGGGCGAGGTTTAGTTTTGCCAGCGCCTGGTCAGCCTTACTGTCCAAACTTTTGCTGGTGGCAACGGCAATGTCCGGCTGGATTTGGGCTGCCATGGCTTTTGCCACTTCTGCGGTTGCATCATCAAACTTCCTGCGAGATTGTGTTGCGTTCACCATCGATTGTTGAAGCAATAGCCCGCTGGCAAGAACCTGTTTTTCTAACGCGGCAATCTGGCTGGCCAGTGCCTCCACCTTTGCATTCGCTTCGCGATAAATGGCTTCCTTGTTGTCCTTATCCTGAATGGGAATATCGCCGGAGTTTGCCAGACGGGTGAACCTGTCCAGGTAATCTTTCGCATTGGTGCGTAAAGCTTCCAAGCCTGGCATTTGGGCCTTGGAGGCGGCAAGGGTTTCCTTCTCCTTTTGATGAATCTGTTCCCGTGTCTTTACTTCGAATTCAGCCGCTTCAACACCTTGTTCCTGATCTTTCTGGCGGGCTTTGGCTCCATCCAGCAAGGCTTTACGGTCTTCGCGAGTCAATCGAATGTTCAGTCTGGCAGCGTCTGCCTCGGATTTTGCCTGCTTGTAGTCTGAAAGCGCCTGCTCCACTTCCAATTGGAATGGAATGGGATCAATCTGGATTAATGGATCACCTGGTTTTACCTCCATGTTGTCATCAACATACATGGCAACCACTGGGCCGCTGACCTCGGAAGAAATCGGTGTCACATTGCCCACAACATACGCATTTTCAGTGCTGACCTGAGTTAGTCTAAACCACCACCAACCAAGCAAGCTCGCTGCAACAAGGAACAAAAGAATCCATGGCAAAAACTGCCAGGGCGTTGGCTTGGCATTATTTTCAGTCGTGGGTGATACACTTGCGCCAGCAGTCATTGTGAAACCAATTCCTAATCCGGTTCAGTGAAATAGAATCCACCCTTTCATCGGCATTTTTGGGGAAATAGTGAAACAATTCCTTTTGTAAGGAAGGTAATGATTGATCTTTAAAAGTAAACTGGGGCAAACGGGCAAAAAGAGTTGTTAAATGAGGAAAGCTTGGAAAGGTGATGCTTCCCAAGCTTTCTTTTGATTCCACTAATATTCTTGTTATTGGCTTATGACTGGTAACTCGTTCTTTTCCGCTAGTTTGCGAATATCCTGGGTTACCCTCATGGAGCAGAACTTCGGGCCACACATCGAGCAGAACTTGGCCGACTTGAAAACATCCTGTGGCAGGGTTTCATCGTGCATTCTGCGTGCTGTTTCAGGGTCCAATGAAAGTTCAAACTGTTTGTTCCAGTCAAACTCAAACCGTGCCTTGCTAAGTGCATCATCACGATCCCTGGCACCTTTGCGCCCGCGGGCAATGTCTGCGGCGTGGGCTGCAATCTTGTAGGCAATCACACCCTGGCGAACATCGTCCTTGTTGGGAAGGCCCAAATGTTCCTTGGGGGTTACATAGCAAAGCATCGCTGCGCCAGCTTCACCGGCCAGTGCGGCACCGATGGCGGAGGTAATGTGGTCATATCCCGGAGCTATGTCGGTCACCAATGGCCCTAGAACATAAAAAGGCGCCTCATGACACATGTCACGCTGTTTTTCCACATTCATCTTCACCAAATGCATGGGGATGTGGCCAGGGCCTTCGATCATGGTTTGCACGCCATGTTCCCAGGCTTTAAGAGTCAGTTCGCCAAGGGTTTTCAACTCGGCAAATTGCGCATCATCATTTGCATCCGCCAGGCTGCCCGGCCTTAAACCGTCACCCAGACTGTAGGTGACATCATGGGCGCGAAGTATTTCACTTAGTTCATCAAAATTGGTGTACCAGGGATTTTGTTCATGGCGAACGAGCATCCACTGGGCAATCAAAGAACCACCCCGGCTTACGATTCCGGTGACACGCTTGGTGGTCAGTGGGAGATACTCCAGCAATAGTCCGGCATGGATGGTCATGTAATCCACGCCTTGTTGCGCCTGACGTTCCACCATGTCCAGCAGATCGCGTACCTTCAGGTCACCGATATCCTTGATGTTCTGGATCGCCTGGTACATGGGTACCGTACCGATGGGCACTGGTGAAGCATCAATAATTGCCTGACGAATCTTGTCAATGTCGCCACCGGTGGAGAGATCCATCACGGTGTCTGCGCCAAGGTGAACTGCGGTGTGAAGTTTTTCCAATTCATCATCGACCTTGCTCGTTACAGCCGAGTTACCGATGTTTGCGTTGATCTTGCACTTGGAAGCCACACCAATGGCCATGGGTTCCAGGTTTTTGGCTATGTGGTGAACGTTGGCAGGTATGACCATTCGGCCTCGAGCCACTTCATCCCTGATCAGTTCCGGGGAGAGATCCTCCCTTTTCGCCACGAATTCCATCTCGGGGGTGACTATGCCTTTGCGGGCAGATTCCATCTGCGTCATGTATGTATGCTCCATTGAAATTTAAACTGGCAGTCAGGCGGAAAGGGATGGCTGATGCTTCAAGAAGAAGAACCGCTTCCTCACGCCGGTACAACCCGGATCGAGTTCCAAGGGTTTATCTCAGCCTGCCTTCCAATTGCAGGCACCCCTAGCGATACATTATTAATATAACCTTGTTCCAAAAGGTCGGCTACAAACTTCTTGTGGGAATCAAACAAAGGGATATTTTCCCCTGATGTTACAAGGTACAATTCAATGGTTTCCATAAGCCCATTCGAAAAGGTTTCAGGATGAACTATCGCCAACTTGCAGCCGTTATCGCATTCATGTGTTTTTTCGCGTTAAAAGTAACTGCGCAGGAAGCCCCCAGGGAAAAGCTTGTGGACAGGGTTCGCAAATCCATTGATCGTGGTGTGCAATACCTGCGGGATATGGAGCGCGGAAAAGGCAACTGGGAACTGGATGCCGAGGCAAGGGCTGAAAACGGTGGAAGAACAGCGCTTGCGATGCTTGCCCTGATTAATTGCGGTGTTCCCATGGAGGATCCGATTATGAAGCGCGGCCTTGATTGGCTGCGTGAAATCAAACCGGAGCGAACCTATACCGTTGGCCTTCAGACCATGGTGTTCTGCCTTGCCAGGCAGCCTCAGGATAAAGATAGAATCCAGAGAAATGTCGACTGGCTTACCAAGGCCAAGGCCAAAGACGGTTGGACTTACACCGACAAGGCAAACTTTGGATCTGCGGACAATTCCTGCACACAATACGCCCTGCTTGGCCTTCACGAAGCATTGTTGGCCGGCGCTAAAGTCGAAAAAAGAATGCTTGAAGAGGTCCGTGACTTTTACATCCGGACCCAGGTCCGTGGGGACGGAGGCTGGACCTATCGTGGAGGTGGTTTCACTACCATGACCATGACTACCGCTGGTTTGTGCAACCTTTTGATCAGTGGCATGGATCTTCAGACCGGCAAACAGCGGTTAAAGGATGACGGCAGCGCGGACCTTTGTGGAGTCTACGATGAAAACAAACCGGTCGCCGATGCCTTGAAGTGGATTGGGAATAATTTCCCAGGAAGGCTCACCATGGATCGTGCCAGGGCGGCTTTTCAACATCCTTACTACGCGCTTTATGGGGTCGAGCGTGCGGGGCGCCTTACCGGCCAGCGCTTTATCGGTGGACATGACTGGTACCGGCTTGGTTGCGAAATGCTTGTTGATGCCCAGTTGGCCGATGGCCGATGGGATGGCGAAGGCAGGCAGTTGGATCACTGGCCCATCGTGGCGACCAGTTTTTCCCTGTTGTTTCTTTCCAAGGGAAGAACCCCTGTTCTATTGACAAAAATGGCCTACGGCAGAGGGGATGATTGGAACAACAAGCGCAGTGATTGCAAAAACCTGGTGGAGTTCAGTTCCAAGGAGATCTTCAAAGGTATGCCCATGGCTTGGCAGATTTTTGATGCTCGTGGCCGGGCCGCGGAAAATGAGGAGGAAATCCGTGATCTGGCAGCGGATCTTTTGCAATCCCCGGTGACTTTCTTTAATGGTCACTTGCGTGCCCCTTCTGGCAAAGATCGACAGGTTTTGAAAGAGTATCTTTCCAATGGTGGCTTTGTCTTTGCGGAAGCCTGTTGTGGAAGGCCCGAATTTGACGCGGACTTTCGCGCCATGTGCAAGGAGATGTTTCCGGATAACCCACTGGTGCCACTTCCGGAATCTCACCCTGTATGGATAGCCAGCGGTCATTTCCCGGTTCCCCCCACCGAGTTTCCCCTATGGGGTATTCAGCAGGGTTGCAAAACCATCCTTATGTACAGCCCCAAACCCATTAGCGGCTACTGGGAGGCAAACCAGAACAACATGGGTAGAGGCAAAACAGCGTTTCAGCTTGGTGCCAATATCATTGCCTACGCCACCGGGTTAGAGGCACCAAAGCCAAGGCTAACCGAGGTGGAAATTCCCCGCAGAGATCTCCGCTCCACCATTCGCAGGGGTTTTTTGCGAGTGGCCCAGATTAAGCATGATGGGGACTGGCAGCCAGCGCCCCGGGCCATGGTGAACTTGATGACCGAGATTCAAAAAGGCGGCATGGATGTATCGTTGGAGACCATTCCCATTCCGGTGGCTTCCGAGAATATTGTGGATTTTAAGTTCCTTTACATGCATGGCAGGGGCAAGTTCGAGTATAAGAAAGAACAATTGACCCAGTTGCGATTTAACCTTGAGAATGGTGGCCTGATGCTTGCGGATGCCTGCTGCGGTTCCAAGGCATTCGATGCAAGTTTCCGCCAGTTTGTGGAAATGCTCTTTGCAGACAAACAATTAAAGCTACAGCCTGTTCCATTCACCGATGAATTGTACAGCCATCAGTTGAACGGGGAAGCCATTCGGGAAGTGCGCCTAAGGCGCGAAGGCCCGGATGGTCGCCCAGAGACGGAATTCAAACAGACCGCCCCCGCCTTGGAAGGGATCAAGTGGAATAATCGTTGGGTGGTTCTATACAGTAGGTATGATCTTGGTTGCGCCTTGGAAAAGCACAAGTCCACGGATTGTCTTGGCTACAATTACGAGAGCGCCCTGAAGATTGGCAAGGCGGCAGTGCTTTATTCTTTGAAACGCTAGGGGAAGGGTTTACGCATCATGGATAGCTGGCAATTGCCACAAGGGTTCAGGTTTTCTGGTGTGGCGTGTGGTGTGCGTGGGGATAACGGCAGAAAAGATGTCGCCTTGATGATTTCCGATGTGAATGCATCCGCGGCAGGGGTGTTTACCACCAACAGGGTAAAAGCCGCGCCTGTTCATGTTTGTAAGGAAAACCTTCCCTCCGATTCCATTCGCGGCCTGGTTGTTTGCTCGGGTAATGCAAATGCTTGCACCGGCCAGCAAGGCCTGGCAGATGCCCGGAAAATGATTGAGATGGCCGCTGCCGCCGTTGGGGCAAAGCCAACAGAATTTCTGGTTTGTTCAACTGGTGTGATTGGTCGCTTCCTGCCGATGGATGTCATTGGGCAGGGTATTGAACAGGCGGGAAAAGCACTGGGCGATTCTACCCAGTCGCTCAGCGACGCCGCCCATGCCATTCTTACCACCGATACCCATATCAAGGTTTCGTTTCGTGTTGTTGAGGTAAATGGAAAAGAGGTTGTTGTTGCGGGTGTGGCCAAAGGCGCTGCCATGATTGGCCCGAACATGGCTACCATGTTAAGTTTTGTTTTTACCGATGCACAGGCCTCAGGCAGTGAACTTGGTCCGTTGATTGCCGAGGCAGCGGATCATTCCTTCAATTGCGTAAGTGTGGAAGGTCATACCAGCACCAATGATAGCCTTATCATTATGGCGAACGGTGCATCAGGCTCCGGAAAAATGCTTGGAGGCGCCTGGGATACTTTCGCAAAAGCAGTTCATGAGGTATGTGGAGAACTTGCAAAGGCAATCGCAGCCGATGCGGAAGGCGCTTCCCATTTGGTTACCATTCAAGTGGAGGGGCTTCGAGATTCCAAGGATGCCCGAAAGGTTGCCAAAACTGTGGCGGATAGTGCCTTGGTAAAGACGGCAATTTTCGGCGCAGATCCGAATTGGGGAAGAGTAGTTTCTGCCGCGGGTTATTCCGGAGTGATCTTTGAGGAGAAAGACCTTTCCCTGTGGATGGGCGAGATGCTTTTATACAAGGAGGGAACACCCCAGGATTTTGATGCCAAAGTTGCTTCCGATTATTTGAAAAATAACCGCCATGTGCATCTTCGATTGGTATTCAAATTGGGCAAGGCCAATTGCACCTTCCAAACCTGCGATCTAACCTACGATTATGTCAAATTGAACGCGGACTATACTACCTGATTAGGGATATGTTTCTGGTTCGCCACCATTCTTGGTGACTATGGCTGCCAGGGTTTTGATGGACATTCCATGACGCAAAAATACGGCGTGGCCGTCACAAAACATGGCCGCGGCACTTTGATCATGAAAGCCGTAGAGTTCGTGTTTGTTGTAGCAGTTAACAGCGCAGGGGCCGTAGATGTCGCTGCCATCGGGAAGGGCGCCATCCAGGTTGATGAATGCGTTGGGTACTGCCCATCCGCTTAATCCTGTTAATTCTCCAGTGTTGCCCGCGGTATTCCAGAACTGTGGTCTTCCAGCCACTTCTCCCAGGAGAAGGGTATTCGAAAGCCCATCCTTGATGTCATCGTATCTGCTAGATCGGTCCGTGCCGATGGGGCCAAGGGGATCGCCATTCCAGGGCGCCAGCAGGCCCGTGGCAACTAAACCAGAATCCACATCATAGATGATGGTGTAATCGCAAAGGCCGAAAGTAAGGTTGAAATACTGGCTGACCCTTCCGGATGGCGCATTGGGACAGATGAAGATGGGCAGATTTCTGGAAACCTGTGCCTGCAGGGTGGTGTCGTCCCATGCCTTGGTTCGGGGGATAAATCGGGCAAGGTTTTCCTGGTCGAGGTAAGGCAATAAAAATAATGGCCAGCCATGAGCTTGCGGCAGGGTAACTGTCCCTGGAGGCAGAGAATTTTCGGTGGCATGATAGTTTTGGAAGGCCAAGCCCAGTTGCCGCAAGTTATCCAAACAGGTGATTTTACCTGCCGCTTGCCTTGTTCTTTGCACCGCAGGCAAAAGAAAACCAATCAAAACCGCAATAATTGCGATCACTACCAGAAGCTCGATAAGCGTGAAGGCTTTGCGCACATCCAAATACCTTAAGGCTTTAAGACTTATTCTTTCAGGAAAGTAGGTGGAAATGAAAGGTGCAAAAATTGTGTAAATCCTTGTGGTGTTTGGGCTTCCAGAAATCAGGTATTGACCCCAAGTTGGCATTTTAGATATAGATTTGGTTTGTTTTCTGAAAGGAAATTACATGGGTAAACTGGTTGCCATACTCCAATCTAATTATATCCCATGGAAGGGCTATTTTGACCTTATAAGGTCTGTAGATGAATTTATTTTGTACGATGAAGTGCAATATACCAAAAGGGATTGGCGCAATCGTAATAAAATTAAAACCTCAGATGGTATTCAATGGCTCACCATTCCTGTGGAAGTAAAGGGAAAGTATTTTCAAAGAATTAATGAAACTTTGATAAGTGACCCTGCTTGGGCAAAAAATCATTGGACAAGATTGAAATGTGCTTATGGAAAAGCAGCATTCTTCAAGCAATACCAGCAAATGCTTGAATCCTTATATCTGGGGCATGATTTTAAATTAATATCTGAAGTGAATGAGCTTTTTATCAGAAAGCTTTGCGAAGTTTTTGGAATAAGCACCTCCATTACGCAATCCACACATTACCCCACCCAAACCGAGGATCCCTCGGAAAGGTTATTACAAATATGTTTGCAGGCCAAAGCAACCTGTTATGTTTCAGGGCCCGCGGCAAAAGATTATCTCAATGTGGATATTTTTAAAACAAACGGAATTACTGTCGAGTGGATGGATTATTGCGGGTATCAGGAATATCCTCAACTAAATCCCCCATTTGATCACTATGTGTCTGTGTTGGACCTTTTGCTGAATGTTGGCCCTGATGCTCAGGCTTTCATGGAGAAGGTTCGAGATGCAGCTTAGTATTGTCACCACATTATACAAATCATCAGCGTTTATCCGGGAATTTCATTCCAGGATAACCGAGGTGGCATCCAGTTTGTTTCAAGAATTTGAAGTGGTATTTGTGGACGATGGTTCGCCAGATGACTCTCTTTTGGTTGCCAAGGAAATCCAGCTTCATGATAGTCGGGTAAGAATAATTGAACTGTCCCGAAATTTCGGACACCATCAGGCAATATGGACTGGCTTGCAGCATGCTCAAGGCAAACTTATATTTTTGATTGATTCTGATCTAGAGGAAGCTCCTGAACTTTTAAGGGATTTCTTTCAGGAGCTCTCAAACAAACAAGCGGATGTCGTTTATGGAGTGGCAAAGCAAAGGAATGGTTCGTTTTTTAAAAAATGGGGCGGACAACTTTTCTATAACTTTTTTAATTGCCTTGCTGATATTAAGATACCGCAGAATTTGCTCACAGTTCGCCTGATGACAAGAGATTACTTAAAGGCGTTGATGTCTCATAAAGAAACAAGTTTTGCCATGTCAGGTTTGTGGGCTAGAACTGGTTTTTTACAATATCCATTAGTTGTCGATAAAGGTGCAAGAGATCAGCCCAGTTACAATTTATTTGGCCGAATCAGGATGTTGGTAGATACGATTACCGCATTCAGCAGCAAGCCGCTTGTCCTGGGGTTTTATTTGGGAGGGATGTTTCTTTTACTGGCAATTGCAGGAACTATAAAACTGGTCATAAATCGTTTTTTTTACACATCGCCACCGGAAGGGTGGACTTTTTTGGCTGTTTCCGTTTGGGGTATTGGGGGACTAGTGCTTTTTTGCCAAGGTGTTCAGGGAATATACCTGGCCAAAATTTTCCAGGAAACAAAACAGCGTCCCATCACCTTTATCAAAAAAATTCACACTGCCAGTGGGGAGACAGACCATGACATTCAAAATGTTGCATGATGTTTCCGATTATTACTCGGATAAATTGGTCAAACATGGGTGTACCCCTCGTGGGGTTGATTGGAATGGGATCGAATCCCAGCACATTAGGTTTGACCAATTAATGAAGGTTTGTGGAACTGCAACTGAGTTTTCCCTTGGAGATTTTGGTTGTGGTTATGGTGCACTTCTCGATTATTTAAATATTGGAACTTGGAAGGTAGAATATAAAGGTTTTGACATAGCTGAGTTAATGTTACAAAAAGCCAGGGAATCTCATAAGTCAGATAACCGGACCATGTTCACCAGCAATTCCTCAGATCTTGCCGGAGTAACTTATCTGGTCGCTTCGGGGGTGTTTAATGTGCGTTTAAACCGCCATGATTCAGAGTGGAATAAATATATTAAAGAAACCCTTAAAGAAATCGATAATTTGTGTACCCATGGATTTGCGTTTAACGCACTGACCTCATACTCCGACAAAGAAAAAATGCGGGATTATCTTTATTATGCGGATCCTTTAGAGTTATTTGATTTTTGTAAAAGGAATTTTTCCAAACAGGTTGCGTTGTTGCATGACTATGGCCTGTATGAATTTACCATAATCGTCAAAAAGCAGGTGTAGGATGATTGTTTTAGATGCAAAAAAAAACGGGTGGATTGATTTGCTTAAAGAGGCAATTGATTTTCAAGGTGTGGCCCTTGTTAAAAACGTTTTGGAGCCATCACATATTGAGAGCAGTAAATCGGAGCTTTATCGCGTTCAAAAAGAAATAATCCGGGATGTTGGGTCAGAAAGATTGAAAACTGCCGGGGAGTTGGGCGTTTTGAGATTGATGTTCCGATATTCAGATTTCTTTTTTAAATATCTGGAAATCCCTGAAGTCTTGCAAGTTGTTGATGCAACAGTTTCCAACACCGCGATATTACATTTGCAGAATGGGTTTATTTTGCCTTCTTATCCAGAGGGCGAGTCTCCATCAGTTTTTCAAAATCGGTACCACATGGATTTTCCAAGAGTTTTGAACGGGGTATTACTTTCAATAAACGTGTTCTTTCCAATTGATGATTTTACTTCTGATAATGGGGGAACATTGGTTTCTATCGCAACCCAGCAAAGTACGATTCAGCCATCAAGGGAATATCTCGAAATGACTGCTAGACCAGTAGAGTGTTCTGCTGGCAGCATGATTGTTTTTGATTCTACTTTGTGGCATGCTGCCGGCATGAACAGATCTGGCAAAGATAGACTTGCAATTAACATGCAATTTACAAGGTCTTACATCAAGCAACAAATCGATTATGTGCGTGCTATAGGAGCTGACAAGATTCAATTACTTCCGGAGCGAACTAAGCAATTATTAGGATGGTTTACAAGGGTGGTTACAAGTTTGGACGAATATTACCAGCCGTCAGAAAAAAGACTGTATCGCGCAGGGCAAGGATAAGGTGAAAAGTGAAAAAAAAAGTCATTCTCTTTGGGTTGGGGGATTTTTCCAGGATTGCCTTCCTGTATTTACAGAGATCATCCGAATTTGAAGTTGTTGCTTTTACGGTGCACTCACAATTCATTCAGGCGCCATTATTCCTGGATAAGCCTGTTGTTCCTTTTGAAACTGTCAGCAATGAATTCCCAGTTACCGATTTCCGTATGTTTGTTGCGATAGGGTTTAAAAACCTGAACAAGGCAAGAAGTGAAATCTACCACCAATGTAAAAGCAAAGGTTATGAATTGATCACTTACATTAGCCCGCACGCCTTTGTATTTGATCAGAGTTGTCTTGGGGATAATTGTTTTGTCTTTGAGAACAATGTCATTCAGCCGGGTGTGAAAATTGGAAACGATGTGATCATTTGGAGTGGAAACCACATTGGCCATGATGCAACGATTGGTGACCATACATTTATATCCAGTCACGTGGTGGTGTCCGGTCATGTAAAAATTGGGGAGCGTTGCTTTGTTGGGGTGAATTCTGCATTTAAAGATTCGGTTACGATTGGAAATGACTGCTTGATAGGTGCGGGTTCCTTGATCCTTAAAGATGCGGCAGATGCCAGTGTTTTTAAGGGGACTCCCGCTGAACTTTCAGCCGTTCCAAGTAATCGCTTAAGGGGTATTTAATGTTGGCTTTTAAAAAGCTGGGCCAAGTTTTTTGCCCCGATGGCACCATTCCTCGGATGCGGACTCATGCATCCAATCCAGTGGTCACTCATGTGAAAGAGGATCTTTTTCGAGTTTATTTCGGGTCCAGGGATGATTCGCAAAGAACTCATATTTGGTTTTTGGATATGTATTTGAAAGATGAGGAATTCAAAAAAATTGGACTTTCCCCTGGACCTGTGCTCGCCCCAGGGGTTTTGGGGGCTTTTGATGACAGTGGTGTTTCCATTGGCTGTGTACTGAAAAACGGCGAAAATACCTGGCTTTATTACATGGGTTGGAATCTTGGTGTAACGGTTCCTTGGAGGAATTCAATCGGATTGGCTGTTATTTCCGCTGAGAGCAGCGAGGCTAAAAGAACATCCCCCGTACCGATGATTGATCGTAATGTTCATGATCCATTTACTATTTCCTATCCTTGTGTGATCAGGGATGGTTCGATCTGGAAGATGTGGTATGGGTCTAATTTAACATGGGGGGCACAGCAGTCGGATATGAACCATGTGATTAAATACGCATGGTCTGCTGATGGAGTGCAGTGGAATGTGGAAGGCGCCATATCACTAAATCTAAAGCTTCCCGAAGAATATGCGTTATGCAGGCCTTGGGTATTAAAGGAAAACGGATTATTTAAGATGTGGTTTTGCTACAGGGGAGATGCTTACCGCATTGGATATGCTGAATCGAATGATGGAATTACATTCACAAGAAAAGCAGGGCCCATCGTTGATGTTTCCAGTTCAGGTTGGGATTCCGAAATGGTTGCGTATCCAAGTTTGATACGCCATGGCAGGAATTTGTATCTGTTCTATAACGGCAATCATTATGGGAAAACCGGTTTCGGCATTGCAGTTTTGAAATCCGGAGAAAAATAAATGAATTTAGAAGATTATTCAAAACCTGACTTTGATAGCCTTTTTGAAGCGGAAGAAAAGCATTTCTGGTTTAGATACCGAAATAATTTAATTGGTAAGACAATAAAAGGTTTGATTGGTTCTCAAAAAAAACCAAGAATTCTTGAACTTGGCTGCGGAAATGGAAACGTCCTTAGAGAAATAGAAAAAAGGCTTCCAGATTCCACTTTGGTTGGCTCCGAGTTGTTTGAAGAAGGTCTTTCCCGAGCTAAAGGCCGTGTAAAGTGTGAACTTCGCCAAGCGGACATTTATAACCTTCCTGAATGGCCAGCCTTTGATTTGATTGGGCTTTTTGATGTGTTGGAGCATTTGCCTGACGATGTGGCAGCTTTGAAAGAAATCAGAAAATCATTAAGGCCTGGCGGAAAACTATTAATTACAGTGCCTGCATCTATGAGTTTGTGGAGTTATGTTGATGTGGTTGCGGGACACTACAGAAGGTATACATGCAAAACTTTAAAAAATGTTCTTTTGGAAGCTGGTTTTCATGTTCCCAGAAATGAACCCGTCATGATGCCTCTTTATCCTGCAATGTGGTTATCTAGAAAAATCGGTCATTTCAAGAAAAACATGGGATTTAGCAAAAAAAATGGTGATAGACAATTGGCGAACCAAGAGTTGAGAATTTCCCCTCTTATGAATTATTTGATGGGTTTTGTGCTCAATATTGAATGCGGATTACTGAATTTAGGTTTACGCATGCCTTTTGGTACTTCGATTCTTGCCGTGGGTGAAAATCCAATTGAAGAAAAAAGTGCGCTTAATTTGCGAAATGCCGGATAAAAGGAAAATCATGAACAAAATCCCGTTCAATAAACCTTATGTGGTTCCTGGCAGTGAATCCTATTTGTATCAGGCAGTGGCAAATATGCATCTTTCCGGGGATGGCCCATTTACAAAAAGATGCCATGCTTTGCTTGAACAGGTTTTGGGAGTACCAAAGGTTTTGCTTGCCACATCTTGCACGCATGCATTGGAAATGGCAGCGATTCTTTTGGACATTCAGCAAGGTGACGAAGTAATAGTTCCTTCATTTACATTTGTATCCACCATAAATGCCTTTGTTTTAAGAGGTGCCAAGCCGGTTTTTGTGGATATAAGACCGGATACATTGAACTTGGACGAGCGATTATTGGAGTCCAGTATCACTCCCAGGACAAAAGCTATAATTCCGGTGCACTACGGTGGTATTTCCTGTGAAATGAGCGTTATTCTTGAAATTGGCAGGCGGTTTGGGATTCCCGTGATTGAAGATAATGCCCACGGATTGTTCGGCCTTTACAAGGGCAGGCACCTTGGCACTTTCGGATGCCTTGCCACGCAAAGCTTCCACGAGACCAAAAATTTCAACTGTGGTGAAGGTGGCGCTCTACTAATTAATGACCATAAATTTGCTGAACGGGCTGAGATCATCCGGGAAAAAGGAACTAATAGGAATCGTTTTTTCAGGGGAATGGTTGACAAATATACTTGGGTGGATATCGGTTCCAGTTTCCTGCCCTCGGATATTTTGGCAGCTTTGTTATTGGCTCAACTGGAGAAATATCAGGAAATCCAGGAAAAGCGAAAGAAAATCTGGAATCGTTACCATGGGGAGCTTAAGGATTGGGCAGAGGAAAATCAGGTTGGCCTTCCCCATGTTCCCTCAGATTGCACGCCAGCTTACCATTTGTACTATATGTTGCTTCCAAGTCTTGGTGCTCGAACGAAATTCATGGCAATTCTCAAAGCCCAGGGAATCCACACCGTATTTCATTATCTTCCACTCCATCTTTCCGAAATGGGTAAAAAATTTGGTGGCAAAACAGGGGATTGCCCCATTACCGAAAATTGCAGTGATAGGCTGGTCCGGTTGCCATTTTTTAATGACCTTTCAGAGCATGATCAGGGAAAAGTCATTCAAGCTTGCAGGTCCATAAATATTGCATATCTAAAGGATGGCGATGACGCAGATTTAACTCTTAAAAAAGTAGCCTGAAGCTATGGGTGAATATTGTGGAAAAAGTTTCACTTAGGTATTTGATTTTAGCGACTTCCATTCTGTTTGTTTTGTGTGTCGCATTTTTTGGAAATAAAATCTGGCCATTGCAGGTCCAAAAAATAAATCCGGAAATAACACCATTTGTTGGCGAACAACAAATGAATGGGTATACGATTTACACGAACCTTCTTACGAATGCTTCCGGAAGGTTTCGAATTCATAAATTCATTTTAATTCTGATAGCGTTGATTGTCCTCATCGGTGGATTTTGCCCATTACCTTTTAAAAAACAACTATTTCATATCCCAAAGATTGGCTTGCATGCAAGTTGGTTGAATCATCCATTGCTTTTTAGTTTGGTTTTGGTTTTGGCCATGTTGCCTTTTGCAAAATCCTTGGGAAAAGTCGCAGATTTCTCCCAGCGAGATGATGCCCATATGGCGCTTGTGAACATGCACTTTGCTTTCATAGTTGGTCACTCAGACAAGCTTTCCGATGGTGATAAACTGTTTGAAAGCATTTCGCCGAAATATGGAATGTTGATCACTCTTTTGGTTGCTGGTGTTGAGAAAGCCAGGGGCGGATTGGTTTCTCTTGGTGATCTTTTGAAAGTTGTGCATTATTCAGACTTCTTTTATATTTTGCTGGCTGCATATGGGTATTGGAAATGGTCTGGAAAAAGAATGCTTTATATCTTGGTGCCCATGCTATTTCTCATGCATTGGTATTATTCTTCCACCCAGATGATGGTTCCCATGAATCATTCCCCCATCCGTACCGCGGGAATAACTGTTTCCCTGGTTACCTTGCTATGGATGCGGAAGGCTTCAATTAACTGGCTGGGTTTTACGTGTGGAAGTCTGGCCGCATTTTCGATTTTGAACAATGTGGAATCTGGTATTGCGGCCACAGTGGGGCTTCTGGCATTTGTTTTTCTAAGGATAAATTCTACCACCAAAAACATTCGAAAATATTTTCAGCCATTTGGAATGCTGATTTTGGGCTTTTTGATGGTTTGGTGTATTTTTAGTTTTGCCTGCTATTGCATACTTGGAGTTTTCTTTGGGGTTAGTGGGTTGGCTGAATATGTTTATCCAGCTTTCAAAGGTGCTTCCGGGGCGTGGGCAACCAACGACCCGATAACTTTTTGGCCAGTATTTATGTTTATTCATGTGTCGTTGGTGGTTGTTTATTCGGCTTGGAATACCAGAATCTCATTCAAGGACGCTTACCGTTGTGCCTTAGGGGTCATGTTTTTAGTTTGGTTTGCTTATTTTGTGAACAGGCCAGAACCCGCCTATCTTTGTTCTTATTATTTCATGTATGGATTTTTGGTGATTGATTTGGAAAAGGCTCTTCTCAAGAAAAATAAAAAACCAATTCTCCTTGGTTCCGCCTTGGCGCTTGGCATTATTGTGTTTCAACTTCAGGGAGTGGTTCAGTGGTCTTTGAAGCCATGGAAATGGCAGCTTTCAACCAATCCGCTGAAATGGGGAGTTCCTGTAGTGCGAGTAGGGCAACCACTTGCAGCAAATGCCATCGATATGGGCAACGCTTATATCTCCCAGGAGTATCATCGATCTTTAACCCAAAGGGGAGAGTTTCTAAAAAAACGGGCCTTAGGTTTACCTTCAAAGCGGCTTGTTTATTTCACCGTGGATTCCTACTTGATACCAAGGTTTGGCAACATTTTGCCCTGGCAGGAATATCCTGATCCGTTGGAGGCAATGAGTAAAGACCATTACGACCGTTTGATTCGAAATGTCACTCAATCGCCCTTTGATGAAATCTATTTTGATGCCCGGGATGAAAAGTCTTTAGTTTGGTATGGTGGAATGTTTCAGATGGTAAGGCGTGATCTGGGTGAGCATTTCCAAAAGGTGGGTGTGGAATCCGGCTGGGAAATCTGGAAGCGGATTTCCAAAAACTAATCCCTATTAAGGGGTTTTTCTTTCAATACTTTTTCTATAAATCTGGCGAACTGCCAGAGGTACGGCATGGCTTCCTGGGGGAGTTCTTCCGTGCCAACCAGTTGTATCTCCAGGGATTTTGCAAGGCTGGAAAATTCTTCCAATGCCTTCTCAAGCTGGCCGGTTTGCTGTAACTGCAGGGCCAGTTGGTTTTTTAATTGCATGGATTCAGGAAAAACTTCGCAAGCTGTGGCCAATAAACTGATGGTTTCAGCGTTTGGTGTTTGGTTTTTAACACACTCCATCACTGCGGATCGTAATAGCCTGAGAGCATGATGGTATTCAAAATGTGCGAGGTTTCCGCGAGTTCTTTCCAGGATTTTTTTCAGGGCCAGAGTTTGATCCTTCGGGGAAAGCGATCCAACGGCAACCATGGCAACCGGGTGGCAATCGGGAAACGATTCCAGGCATGCGTTAGCTTCTTCACTGCCCGCACTATTTTTTGTTATGGCCAGTAATCGCAAATAATATTTCCATGTTGGAACATGATCTGGATGTTTACGGGTGAGTTCCCTGAAACCTTGTACCGCGGTTAGCGTGTTATCCCGCAAATAAAGAGCGCGATTTATTTCCATTTGCCATTTGACAGAGTAAGGCGCAAGCTCGCGTAACCCGGGTTCCAAAAGTAATGTCTGGCTGGATTGCTTCGCGTCATTGAACCGCTGGGAAAGGATAATCAAAGCTGGCACATGATCCGGCTTTTTTTGAAGTATGCTCTGAAGTAAAGAAACTGTATCCGCGGTATTGTTTTTTGAAAGGTTATTCAAAATCTGTTTTTCATTCTCCCCGGCGCGCAACGCACAATAGTTGCTGCCTGGAATTTCTTTGAATGGTTCAAGCTCTGCCAGAAAACTCTGATTGACCGTGGCGCATGTGGTTTCAAATGATTGGTACCAGGCAAGTCGCTCCTGGATATTGTTTTCCAGCAGGCGATTACTTTTGACAAGTGAATGCGCCTGTCCACGAATACAATTTCGCAAGTTGGCATCGGCATAAAGCAAATCCAGCTTGTTCGCAAGATCCTCGGCAGAGTGGAACAGCATGCCGTGAATGCCATCCTGCACAATGCGTTTGTAAGGATCCAGATCCTGGTAGATTCCCGGGACCCCTTGCGAACTGTATTCCAGGAATTTCACATCCGACCGGCCACGGTTGTAATCGGTGGGAAGCAGGGGTGCCAGGCCCACATCAAGCGTTTTTAGAAAATCCAGGTATTGGTCGAGTGATCCAAAATTTCTGAAAAGGAATCGATCCTGAGGCAGGTGGAAGAAACTTTTTGCCAGTTCATTGGTCATGATGGCCAAACGGGTTTCCGGGTGTTTGGCAAGCCAGTTTTGCAGCGTGGGAGCAATGTGCAATAAATCGGCGAAGTGCCCCGGTGAACCGGCCCAGCCGATGGTGAAAGGTCGCGGTGGAAAAGTAGAAAGGTCAGGAACCTGAAACAGGTGATTTTTGAATACCGCAACCTTTCTTGCTCCCATTTCAAGCCATTTGCCTGCCAGAAATTCCGTGCTGGTTTGCACCCCATCCGCATGGGATAGAAGCCTTTTATAAAGTTCCTGTGTCTCCCGGTCGCTCCAGTTGGCGGCAATGGGGTTCCAAGGTTGAAGATCGAAAAAATAATCGTTGGCTTCAAAAATCGTGATCTTGCCCCGGCTTCTCCGGTAATCGCAGATGGAAAGCAGGTCCCAATCGTTTACAAACTGCATGACCAGCACATCCGCATGTTCAATCAGTCTGGAAAGCAGGGGGTGTAAGAAATGGCTGTCCACGGCGGTTATGCCGGGTATTTTACCCAGTTGCATGCTGGGGGCGTGAAGGCGATAGTGTGCATCGCCATCATTTCCAAAATCACAAATCTGGCCGATCAGCATGGCTTGCTCGCAAGGCGCTAAAGAGGCTGGGGTTCATCCATGCTTAATAGTTGTGCGATTTCATTGGTTTTGAAACCCAGTAACATGGGGCGAACCGCGTTTTTCAGGCTAACCACATCGTAAAGTTCCGTGACAATACCTTGCAGCCGAACCCACTCGATCACATTGCCGGTGGAAAGTTCAATGATTTGGATCCCGCACCAGGCTTCCGCATCCCGCTTGGCAAGTTCCTGGTCCAAGGCGAGGCCGCTGAAAGTTTTGTCTTTTCGCGGGCCGGATAAGCCAACGATTGCATGATTACCCGAGAAGGTCAGCCCACGCAGATACCCGGGGCAGAATGCGATTTTATCCACTGTGCCGTTGGTCGGATTTACCTTGCAGAAGTAACCATTGCCGGAATCATGCACATAAAGGTTGCCCTGATAAACCCTGGGTGAATGGGGCATGGAAAAACCGGATGCCACGATATTGCCCGAGGGCACTTCCAGAATGCAGCCACCATCGTGCCTTCGATTGCGCCAGCCATCCACAATATCCGACTTGCTAACCACGGTGACGTATTTGCATTTGCCATTTTCCAACGCCAGGCCGTTCAAATGGCAACGATCTTCCGGGGCAAGTTTGCTAAGGAATGGTGGCTTCCACAAGGGGGTGAAACTATGTGTGTCGCTAAAGGTAGCCAGGCATCCAAACGAGGTGTTGACAAACACAACCCTGCCCGTGGATTCCACCACAATGTCGTGAACATCAAGGTCGCCTGTGGTGTAACCAACCCTGGGAATATAAAGCCTGTCATGTCCTTGATGGGTTTGACCTGGCTTCAGCGCGTTTTCAAAGCGCCATACCTGATACATCGAGCTAAGCCAAAAACCGTTCTCGGTAGCATAAAGACCCATGCAGCGGTTGAGTGTTCTTTCGAAAACCGCAATTTGGCTGTCGGGTTTTCTGCCCAGCAGAAAAATCTTCCCCGCCTGATAGGTGGAAAAAGCCAGGCTGATCTTTTCAGCTTCCAGCCAGTGATGAAAGTTTCGGGAAGAGGTGACTTCCAGCCAGGGTTCTTCAGGTGTGCTGTCAGCCGTGGTGCTCCCGTTGGACATAGCAAAATCCTTGCGCGGTGTGAATAAAAATCAAAGATATTGTACGAAAAGGGATGTGCTTTAAAACCGAAGAGGCCCCTCCCGGATTCGAACCGGGGATAGCGGATTTGCAATCCGCGGCCTTACCACTTGGCGAAGGGGCCTAATCGTTGGGGTATCTTAATGGTAACCATCCGTTTGGTCAACCTCTACATTGCCAGTTCCATGAACATAAAGTTGTTGCCAAACAGGATTTAAACCCCTATCTTGCAGAGGATTGTCATCCCTGAGGAGCCCAAAATGGATGCCCGCCTTGTCATGGAAGCTGGTACTGCTTATCCCAGCCAGCTCGATTTTGATTCCAGTTCAATTGTGAAAATAGGTAGAAGCAAGGAAAACAACCTCGTCCTTAGAGATGAGATGGCTTCCCGTTTTCATGCCGAGGTGTATTTTCAAGAGGGGTCCTGGTTTCTGAAAAATCTAAGCCAGTCTAATGGAACCCGGGTGGAAGATGTTTTCGTGCAAGGCACCATCCAACTGGATTTGCCAGTAATCATTCAGATTGGTGACTCGCAATTGCGAATGGAATTGGCGGACGACTCACAGGCCACCACCAAAAGGAAATCAAAAAAAGTTTCCTCGGAACCTTCAGAGGACGTAACTCTTGACTCTCATCTCTCCGGGGAATTCGCGGCCTTATACGGTTATATGATTGACTGCCTTCTTGGTTCCACCCCACGCCTCTTGGTGGAAAAGGCTTTACAGCTTTTATTGAAACAATGTGGGGCAGAGCAGGTGGGATATTCGGGGTTGGAAGGGGAAGGTGTCCCCAAGATTATCCTGCCTGAAAATGGCAATCCAGATGCTGAATTAAGTGCATCACTGACCCGCGAGGCGAAGAATAGAAAAAATGTGGTTTGGCTGCTTGGCGATGATCAAGATATGGTGTCGGAAAGCCTTGGTCCCATGAAAGATGCCATTTGCATACCGCTTTTTGTGCAGGAAACCGAAAAGGATTCTTCCGTTTGGATGGGCGCGGTGCATCTCTACCATTCTTCCAAAGGTTTTCGCCCGGGGAATATCGATTTTGCAAGGTCGGTTTGCAAGTGTCTGGGCAACAGTCTTAATGCCCTGAAAAGGCGATTGGTCCTGAAATCGGACTTGGAAAGGGTGAAAATCCATAGTGGCAACACCCATGAAGAAATGGTGGGCCAAAGCCCGCAACTCAAAAAAGTGCTCGATTCTGTGTCCCGGCTGGCCCCAAGGAACAACACCGTGCTAATTACCGGGGAAAGTGGTGTTGGAAAGGAATTGGTAGCATTGGGCTTGCACCGCTTGAGTAGCCGAAACAAAGGCCCTCTTGTTTGTGTCAATTGTGCCACTTTGAATAACACCCTTGCGGATGCGGAGCTTTTTGGCCATGCGCAGGGTGCCTACACAGGTGCGGACCAATCTGGCATGGGTTACTTTCAGCAGGCGGATGATGGCACGCTGTTTCTGGATGAAGTTGGTGAACTTACCACCGATGTCCAGGCGAAATTGTTGCGGGTTCTTGAAACGGGAAAATTCAGGCCGGTTCGTGGCAAGGAAATTTCGGTGGATGTGCGGGTGGTGGCTGCTACCAATCGTGACCTTGAAAAGGAAGTGGAAGAGGGGCGCTTTCGCAAAGACCTTTACTACAGGCTTGCAAACATCCAGATTGAGGTTCCTCCGCTCAGGGAGCGCATGGCGGATATTCCAAAGCTGGTTGAGCATTTTTTGAAGATGTTTGCGATCCAGTATCACAAGCCTGTCAGCATCACACGGGAAGCCATGGACAAGCTTAGTCGGTACCATTGGCCGGGCAATATCCGGCAGCTAAAGTCTGTGCTGGAGTCATCGCTGAACCGTTCCGCGGGTTCGATGATCGAGGAAACAGACATTGAAGTGCCCCGCGAGCGCCGGGAAGGCCCTGATTTACCCGGGGTGATGAGCCTTGAAGAGCTGGAGGCCTGGGGAATCGAGCGCGCGCTGGAAAGCACCGACTGGAACCAGACGCAGGCCGCGGCAGTATTGGGTATCCACCGGGAAACCCTAATGACGAAGATGCGCAAATACGGACTTCGAAAGAAATAGCCACCAAAAGGATGTAAAAGTATAATTAATGGCCAAAGCTTTTACCTTAAGGTTAACCGGCGAAGCTTTAGGCAGGTTGAGGTTCGGAATCCTCGGGTTTGGATTCGGTCGTGACTTCCCTGCCGTGGATGGCATCGAAAATTTCCTGACGGTGAACTGGAACATCCTTGGGGGCGATAATCCCAAGGCGTACCTTATCACCACGGATTTCAACCACCGTGATGGTGATGTCATTGTTAATGACGATGCTCTCGTTTTTCTTTCTGGACAGCACTAACATTGCGACTGTCCTTCCTTTGGGTGTGACACCTGTCAGGGAATCCCATTCGTTTTCTGCAAAGGCGAGGGTGATATTGCAGAAAAAACCACCTTGAGAGAAGGTGGCGGAGTCCGCTGCATAAGTATTCAGGTGATAGCTGTCAACCGCGCTGAGGTGTGACAGCTTCATGCCGCCTAGTTCTCGCCAATTGAATGGTATCAGACTTGGGAAGGTCGTCAAGCATGCAAATCAGAAAAATCGATATTATTTGGATAATTTAGCAAGATCGCTCAAATTATTGATTAATTAATGTGGTGCTTGTTTCCGCTGCCTGAACTTTCCGAGCCATCTTTTGATAGTAACTTGCCAACTCCACCACAGTCTTACTGGGATCGGTTCTGGACATCTGATCGATTCTATCGCTCATATCCACCGTGGTTTGTGCCGCC
Organism: Planctomycetota bacterium; assembly: GCA_041180805.1. Taxonomy (GTDB): domain Bacteria; phylum Planctomycetota; class Planctomycetia; order Gemmatales; family Gemmataceae; genus JBEGQX01. Next base: position 10,991 of record JBEGQX010000335.1, on the reverse strand, counting down.
ATTGCCCTAAGGGCACCGACTCGGACCGCGGCGGAGGGGTCATGGCTGAGTTTGCGCAGCCAGACACTTTGGTCTAACTCTGGGTCATCCAGCATATAGTCCAGCACCTCAAGTCGCTTGGCAGGATTGGAATCGGTGATCAATTTTCCAAGTTTGATATGTTCAGGCCTTAGCCCCCTGGCCCCCAAAGCTGTTTCACAAAGGGATCGAATTTCAGAATCTTTATCGTGCAGGCTTGGCAAAAGAACATCCACGGAAATGCTTTCCAAGGCTGGTGCGCATGCCAGCATGGCGGACTTGCGTACCTGAACTGAAGGATCCTGAAGCGCCTGTACTGTTAAATCCACCATGCCGGTTTCCGGTTGGATGGCCAGTTGAATGGCCCTGACCTTGGTATCTTCATCGCCAGCCTGAATGGCCCTAGAAACAATATCGGCGCAAATGGCCTGAAATTCCCGGTCCGGAGAAGTCTTCAGTATTTCCGCAACAATAGAAACAGAGGCATGAAGTGCGGGTGCCTTTCCATCCTTGGCGACGATTCCAAGAATCCAACGCGTGCCCCCTGAAAGATCCTTTGCCGGGGTGAATTCCCTGGCTTGGGGATCATCCATTCTTAACATCAGCCGCAAAACTTCTGTTTTGGCATCGTCTGGCAGGTTCTGGAAACGCCTTGCAAGGTGGTGGTAAAACTCTTGGGACGCCTTGGATTTTATGCCACCCCAGTGATCCATCATGGCGCCAATAGCGAAGCAAAGGTCAGGTGCGGATTTTGCATCCGAAGTTTCAAGGTAATCCAGCAATGGATACTGGGCATGTTCGCCCAACTTGGATAGCGACTCCACAAGTTGGTTCTTTTCCTCTGGCTTTGCCATGACCAATTGATGGGCCAAATACCAACCCATCAGATAATCCCTTTGCCACCATCCCAAGGCCAGGATTGCTGGCAAACAAATAACCAATGCCACGGTTCCAACAAAGCGCAGGGTGCGAAACATGGTACTTATTCCTCAAGAAAATCCAGAAGTTTTGAATGTGCCTAGAAGTACAAAAAAAGGCAAGATGAAGGTGAGAATTGGAAAAATCGGCAAAATCATTCATGCTGGCATTTCAGGAAAACGATGTATTAAAGGAAAGGTTCAAAGACATTTTAATTTGGGAGAGATGGGCGAACCCATGACGAGAATTCATCAAAACATGACGATTTTTGGCCTTTTAATCCTTTCCTGCTTTACCCATGCCGCTGAACGAAAAGTTGTTGGCACAGAGGATAAAGGGGAAGGTTCCTGGCCAGGCGCAGCCATTAGTCAGGCTGAGTTTCCAGAAATAGATCCTTCAAGGCTTTCCGCGCTTTCCGAAGAATGGTCTTTGCGGGTTGCCGAGATTACCGCCAAGCCGACCATTTTGGTGAAAGGTCAGGCGGAAACTTTTACTTGTGATCCGAACACCTACGAATGGTTGCTGGAAAATCCTCACCGTGCCGTAACCATGTGGAAGCTTCTTGGTGCGAAATGTTCTCCCATCGAACAGGAAGAATCAGGAAGGTATTATTCCAGGGATGGTTCCGGAACCGATATGAAGTTTTGTCTTCTGGCCAATGCCGAGGGCTTGAAAGTATGGCTGGCGGAAGGTCAGGGCAAGGCAGGGCCTTTGATGCCTGTCGTACCCATCAAGTCGGTGATTGTTCATCAATACAAGCGCAGAATGCAGGAAGGTACTGTGACTCACAAAACCACTGTTTATGCAATTACGGATAGCAAGAGCCTTACACTTTTAACCAAGGCACTGGGGCCTTCCGTCCCCATGCTGGCAAGAAAGTCGGTTTCCCAGATGCAAATGTTTTTCGGTGCGCTGGCTTGGTATCTGGAAAGAAACCCGGACAGGGCGGAGAGTATCTTCAAGGCTGCCATGGTCCAGAAAAACCCCGAAGCAAGCTTTGTTGTTCCTGCAAGCCGTTAGGGGTTGCCAGGCAAGGTTTGAATTAATTCAGCCTGCAACCTTTCGGTTCGATCCCTCCCAAGGGGAAAATAATAGCCTTTAAGGAACTCGAGGGTAATCCCATTCAGCATGTCTGGCGGGATATCGTTCAAATATTCACCCCGCTCATCCTTGCCGACTAGCCAAAGCCAACGCATGGCTGTCACTTTCCCTTTGGATTGGAATTCATCAAAATGCATCCATGCCACATAACCCGGCAATGTTCGTAAATACCATTCGAAGACGGGGTCTAATTGTTCTTTGGTGCGGGTGACGACCACAGGCCTCTCCAAGCTGGTATCAAGGAGCGAACTTCCCAGCAGGGAACGGACAAACATATCCTCCTTGGATTTGTAGGGGTGCAGTACATCCCGCCCCAGCGATAAAAAGCCAATTCCTGTGAGAATAACCAAGGCAGTTTTAACCAGAATGGATTTAAGTTTTGCCTTCGAGATAGATTTCATGCAAACTGCCAGCCCAAAGGCAATCATCATGCAAATGGCTGGTGCAAGGTGTTGAGCCACTCGGGCGCTGCCACCATACGGATACCTACCCATGGCGGCCGCAACCAAGTTGAGAAAGAATGGCGCCAACAATACTACCAGTAAGGCCCATTGTTTTCGTTTTGCCAACACTAGGATTCCCAGCATGCAAAGCACACCTTGGATCGAACTGGCCCAGTTTTTACCACCCATCGGGTAAGCACTCATATTCCCAGCGTGTGTTTCCAAGAACCAGGGGAGAAATCTTATTGGGTTGGCGGGTGGGAAGGTGGAATCCCAGTAGGCTTGGTGCTTTTGCTGTTCGTTTTGGAATTGCTGGTCCGCGACGAGTCGCAAGTGGCCAAGGAAAGCTATGCAAATCAGCAAAAGTGCCAGGCCCGGCAGGTATAGGCTTCTTACATTCCATGGTTTGGAGTTGCAGACGATCATGGCGGACCAAACACCCAAAGCCATGAACACCGCAGGAAAGGAAAGAAACAAAAGTACGGGGGATAAAGTGGCAAGGAATACCCAGGCCATGTCGGATTCTTTGCGCTTTAACTGGATGGAAAAAATCCAAAGGAGCACTGAAGATGCCAATAGATCGTTGGCATAGGGTTTTATCTCGCATGCATGGCGTATCGGGTAGTAGGAAACCGCAAGGATGGATAAGGCCAAAAGTCCGACTTTCCAGGAAAACATTCGACAGCATGCTTTCCACAAAAACCAAAGGGATGCGCACCCTGCCAGACAGGGCAGGGCTCGAAGTGCCAGTTCGCTGGTCCCCAAGAAGTTCAAGGAAAACTTTTCAGACCAAAGAAAACCCAAAGGGGCGATTTGGTAATGCCTTAGGGGTTGCAAAAGGCCCAGGTAATCCCTGTCTAGTAAATTGACAGCAACAAAAGCCTCGTCTCCCCAAAGCGGGAAAGCCAAACCCCAGCGGCCCACCCGGGCAATAATTCCCAGTAACAGGAAAAACAAAGGAAGGTTTCTGGGAAAGAACATAAAAAGCTCTGCGTAAAATATGCCGATAGTTATGGAGATGGTTTTTACCCGAAAATGGGCATTTGAGGGAATACAGGTTAAGGCGGAAGGCAGGGGTGTTTAAAGGGCAATCGGGCTAGCTTGATTTTTCCCTTTTTGGCACATTATCCATGTCGTGATTTTTGGCGTAACGCAAGGATGCGGAATGACGCAAGAGCTGATGAATAATGAGGTTCCATCCTCCCATAAACAATGGGGATGGACCCGGAAAAAGCTTTTATCTCTGGCAGGGTTCCTGCTTTTGGGGTGGCTTGGTTTTCATCTCCTTTATGTTTTTGCCCTGGGAAATTTCTATGAGGTCAAACCCGGCCTTGTTTACCGCAGCTCCCAATTAAGTGGCAACAAGCTTGAGTCTGTGATTCGCAAGAACAACATTAAGACGGTAATCAATCTGCGTGGGTGCTGTGACACAGTACCCTGGTACACCAAACAATGCGAAGCGATCAATCGCTGTGATATCTCGCAGGAGGATCTCAGTTTTTCGGCGGGTCGCCTGCCTTCCACAAAAACCATTCGCATGCTGATGGATGTGATTGACCATTCGGAAAAGCCGATGATCTTTCATTGTCACAAGGGTGTGGATCGCACCGGGATGGCGGTGGTCATGTCTTTGCTTTTGCTGACAGACACCCCGCTGGATAATGCGCTTAAACAACTAGGGCCTTACTACGGTCATTTGAATATCGGCCGCACCGCGCATATCGATGAGTTCTTTGAACTATACAGGGAATGGCTGGTGGCAAATGGCAGGCAGCATTCCAGTGAAATCTTTCGCGACTGGGTGATGAACCATTATGTGCCGGGGGATTGCTTTGCCCGGTTGGAGCTTAAGGAAGCACAATCACCCATTCAGTTGGAGCCCGGAAAGCCTAGGCAGTTGCAGGTGAAGGTAACCAACATTTCCCTGCGCCCATGGACATTCAAGCCTGGTTCCAACGCCGGAATCAAGTTGGAGTGGCGGGTTTCCGACAATACCAGGCGCACTCTGGCCAGTGGTTTCGCCGGTCACTTTAACGCCACGGTTAATCCGGGAGAAGCCCTGGACCTGGCAGTAGTCATACCACCCCTGAAACAAACAGGTAGTTTTCTTCTGAGAATGGACATGAACGACAGGCAGCATGCTGCTTTTCATCAAACCGGGTCCGAGATACTTGAAGCCGAGGTGTTGTCTCCATGAAAGTTTTGGTAAGAGTCCTTGGCACCGTGCTTCTGCTCTGGCTGATATTCAGCCGGGTGAATTTCTCGCATTTATTGAACTCCTTCTCCAGCATGAATCCGCTGTATTGGCTTGGCGCCTTTGGATTGCTGGTGTTCACCCAGGTTCTCAGCAGTCAGCGCTGGCGGATTCTTGCCCGTGCCGTGGGTTTCGAGGGTGGGTTGGGTTTGTATATCTCCTACTTTTTCATTGGAATGTTCTTCAACCTTGCGCTGCCAACCTCCGTGGGGGGTGATGTGGTTCGGGCGTGGTACCTTGGTTACCGTTCACCGGGTGGGCCGGTGCAGAATCGTCGCAGCAAGGCATTTCTGACGGTGTTTTCCGACAGGTTCAGTGGTGTGCTTGTGCTGGTGGCCATAGCCGTGATTGCAACCCTTGCAAGCCCGACCGAGTTACCTGCGTGGATGAAGGGCACAGTTTATTTGATTGGGGCCGGAGCAGTGGCATCTTTTGCGTTTTTGCCGGTAATTGCGAAATTCGGAGATCGCTTCACCAAGATCAAGGTGGTGCTGAATAGCGCCAAGCTTTGTTTCGGGAACATCGGGGTGCTTGCATCCACCACAGCCATGTCCATGTGGGTGCAATTTGCCAATATTTCCATCATGGTTCTGATTGGCATGGGGTTGGGGTTGGATATTCCCGTTCCCTACTATTTTGTCATGGTTCCCCTGGTGACATTGATGACCATGCTGCCCATAAGCCTTGGAGGCATGGGCCTTCGAGAGGGCGCAACGGTGCTGATGCTTACCCCGCTTGGCATTGAGCCTGCAACCGCGGTGGCTTTGTCGCTTTTGAATTTTTCTGTTTATGTGGTGTGCGGACTGTTGGGCGTATTCTTTTACCTGGGGGCAAGGGCCAATCCTGGTGTGTTAGCCTCTTCCGACCAGTATTCCAATAACGATCAGTTTTCCAATAACGAGGAGGCCAGCGATGGCAACCCTTTCAGTGATCATTCCGGTCAAAGACGAGCAGGATAACCTTCGCCCGCTTTACCAGAGATTGTGCGAAGCTCTGGAGCCTTTCTGTTCAAGGCCCAACCGTGTGAATGTGGATGGATTTGAAGTGGTGCTGGTGGATGATGGCAGCACGGATGATTCCATTGCGATTATGTCGGAAATTGCCAGCAGGGATTCCCGATTCAAAGTGGTTGTGCTGCGCAGGAATTTTGGCCAGACCCCGGCGCTCCAAGCGGGCATTGACTGGTCCACGGGTGATTATATCGCCACCATGGATGGGGATTTGCAGAACGATCCCTCGGACCTGCCCATGCTTCTGGAACAGATTCCGGATGGATACGATGCCGTGCTTGGCCAGCGTGCCAAAAGGCAGGATGGTTTTTTCCTTCGCAAGTTTCCCAGCATGATCGCCAACTGGATCATTCGCAAGGTTACGAATTGTTCCATCAAAGACATGGGCTGCACGATCCGTGTCATGAAAAGAGACCTTGCGACAGAGCTGCCCTTGTATGGCGAGATGCATCGCTTTATTCCGGTGCTGGCACAAATGTGCGGGGGTCGCATGTTGCAGGTGCCTGTAAAGCATCATCCACGCACAGCGGGAAAAACCAAGTACAACCTTACCCGCACCTTCCGCGTGGTGTTGGATCTCATCACCGTGAAGTTCCTTTATTCCTACCTCACCCGTCCCATGCACTTTTTAGGCCTGGGTGGACTGGGGTTCATAGGAATGGGGTTCGCAAGCCTTTTGGCTACGGTGGCCATGAAATTGATTACCCAAACAGACATGACAGGCAACCCGCTTTTGCTTTTAAGCGTGATGATGATACTTGTGGGAATCCAGTTTATTTCCATAGGTTTGCTGGGCGAAATCATGAGCCGAACCTATTTTGAAAGCCAGGGTAAGGCCTCTTATCTGGTAAGGGAAACCTTCAACCTTGCCAAAGATTCGGCTCGCAAGGCCGCCTGAAAGCAATTCTCATCATTCTTTGAATTGCCCCTGGGAAAATGAAGGGCTAGGATGTTAATAGCCTAATTCTTTCATTTTCAGGGGGAGTCATGAGAAATCTTATTCAAAGGCGTGGGTTCACGCTGATAGAGCTTTTGGTGGTGATCGCAATCATCGCCATTCTGATTGGTTTGCTGTTGCCTGCGGTGCAGAAAGTTCGCGAGGCGGCAGCCAGGGCCAGTTGCCAGAATAACCTCAAGCAAATTGGCCTGGCGACCCACAACTTTCATGAGACCTTCGGCTTCCTGCCTCCAAGTCGTATTGGGGACAACTATGCCACTTGGGCCGTGCTTTTGCTGCCGTACGTTGAAAATCAGGCGGCTTTCAACCTTTGGAACTTGAACGCCACTTATGGGGCTAACTCGCAAGCTGCAAGAACCGCCATTGTGAAGACCTATCTTTGCCCAGCCAGGCGAACGGGTGGGGCACCCAACATAAGCATTGACGGTGACCAGAACACGGTTCCTTCGAGCCCCGCAACTAATGTGGCTGGTGCTTTGGCGGACTATGCCGGAAATGGTGGGGATAATAATACAACTCCAGCTTGGTATGATACTTGGACCGCGAAGGGCACAATTATTTGGTCAACTGCGAATTCCGCCACCGGAATACCTGTAAGCCAATGGCGTGGGCAGGTGCGCTTTGCGGATATCACCGATGGACTGAGCAATACTTTCCTCTTCGGTGAAAAGCATGTTCCCCGTAATCTTCTTGGCATAGGGCGGGTGACGGCTGCAGGCTCTACCATGGGTGGAGATGGATCGGTTTATAACGGGGATGATGAAGAATCTTTCGTCCGTTGTGCTGGCCCCGGTTACACCATTGTGGCAGACCCCAACGCCCCGGTTGCGCCTTTTCGATTTGGTAGTTACCACAACGGCGTTTGCCAGTTTGTCTTTTGCGATGGGGCCGTGAAGGCTCTAAACGTTTCTGTTTCAACGACCGCGCTTCAGCGATTTGCCTTGCGTGATGATGGGCAGGTTACCATCGACAATTAATATAAGAATCTAGTTCTTATTGGGTTGAACCTTCAAGGTGACCTTGTTGGCTATGCCCGCTTTTACCTCCAGGGTTAGGTCGGAACTGCCATAATCTTGGTACTTGATGTCAAATTCCCGGCGGGGTTGCTTGTCGATGGGTAGATCGGAATTGCCCGGAGGTCCGATTAACACCACTTTGTGAGTTCCTGCCACGGCCCCTTTTTTACCCACGGTTTCCAGCGTGAAAGTTCCATCCTTGTTGATCTGTGCAGAGGCATTGACTTTTGCGCCGGTGGATCCGTCTGACATGGTTTCAATCATGCCCTGTGTGATGGGCTTCCCATTTTCCAGGGTCACCGTGCCGGTAACTTCATGAAGTTTTAGCGAGTCTCCACACCCCAGTGCAAAAACAAGAATGCCCAGAGAAAGAAATCGTTTCATAGTGTCACCTGAGTGCAAAGAATCATTGATTGGTTATTACTGCAACTTGCATATTGCGGTAGAAATCAAAAGCTTCGCCAACTTTTCTGGCCTGAATGCTACCATGAGATTCAAGTTCGCTCCAGCGTGTGGAGGGGATATACACAAAAGTGGGAAGCGGGCTTTCCAGAAAGGCCTTCAGGTTCACCTCGGTGGAAAGCGTTACGATTTCCCTTTTGCTATAGAAGGCAGCGCTGGGCTGAAACCATTCGAAGGAACCGAGGTTCATTTCTTTTTGCAAATGATCCTTGGGAAGCAGTTGCGCCAGTTTTCTTGGAGCCTTGATCTGGTTCAGATGACTACCATTCCAAGCCCCCAAGGCACTGCTAAAGCCAATGCCACCAACGCAGATGCAAAGAACCGCTGCTTGTTTCCCCAATTTGGTGTTCAAGGTCCAGGCCAAGGTTCCCGCCAAAAGTGGAATGCCGGCAATCCATACCATGGATTCCATTCCGGGGATAATGCGCATTTTTGCGCTAATCTGTCCGAGTGAACCCGAGGCAATCAACAAACCGCATGCCACCAGGATTCCGATCCCAATCACAATTCCAAAACCGGTTTTTGGCAGCCAGTTTGGAATGGGAAGCTTACCCTCATTCCAACGAATCATCGCACTGGCAAACAAAAGTGCTAACGGGCCGTAGGCGGGTAGTATGTAGTTGGGAAGCTTGGTGCCTGAAAGGGAAAAGAAGCATACCACGCATAGGAACGCCACCAGTAGGAATCGTGCGCCACTGATCGTGGCAGGGGTTTGGTTGTGTTTGGTTTTAAAAAGGTTGTAAAGGTCGCCAAAAATAAATCCTGCAAAAGCAGACCAAGGGGCCGCGCCCACAGCAAGCACTAACAGATAGTAAAACCAGGGTCCGCCATGGTTTTCCATGGCAGAGCCGAACCTTCCCAGATTGTGTTTCAGAAAGAATCCGCGGTGCCATTCAAATTTGGTTTCCACGCCAACCCATGCATACCAAGGCGCTGCCACCAGTAAAAACAACAAAACCGAGCCAATCAGATGAACGGAAAGAAGCCTGCGTGTTTGCTTTTCCCAGACAAGAAAAAGAAGAATCATCAGGCCCGGCAAAGCCACTGCTATGGGGCCTTTGGCCAGCATTCCCACACCAGTGGTTATTCCTGTCCAAAGCATCCAGGTTGAAGTGCCTTTTTGGTAACCAAGGTAAAAAGCAAGCAAGGTGCAAAGTATGGAAGCATTGAGAAGCGAGTCAGGGTTGGCAAAATGGGCTGCTCCGACAAAAGCTGGCATCCCCGCCAAGCTAACTGAACCCAGCAGCCCTGTCTGCCAACCCACCATACTTTTTCCCAGATAATACAGGGCAAGCATGGAAACCAGCGCACCCAAGGCGCAGGGAAAACGGGCTGAAAATTCATTCACGCCAAAGCTTTGGTAGCAAAGAATCTGCATCCAGTAGAGCAGGGCGGGTTTGTCCACCCGAAGCTGATAGTTAAAAGTGGGCACAATCCAGTTGCCCGATTCCATCATTTCGTAGGCACATTCCGCATTGTTGCCTTCATCGATGTCCCAAAGCTGGGCTTTGCCAAGGTTGGGAAGGCAGGTGGCCGCCCAAACCATTAGGATCAGGGCGCAATGAAAGTAACTGTTGGATAACCAGCGATTCATGGGAAGATCCGTCTTCCTATACTTGGATTCATTCAAACATGGCGAAGCATAACCCATGGGCCTGTTTAAGGCGAGTCCAGTTGCCCAAACGAGGTTGACTGGGGGATTCGGTATCGCTATGGTTCCGCCCCACGGCATATTCCCTTACAAAAGGCATCCATGGATTTGAAGGTTTTCCTACTTGCCGGCATTCTATTCGGGCAATCCACATTGCCTGTGACGGATGTTTCGCGCCTTAGGGAACAACTTGCAGACAAAAAGCAGCCTCAAATTCAGGCGCAGGCAGCCATGCTGATTTTGCAGCAACGTACTCCATTGGCTGAGGAAACCATCCGACAGTATTTTCGGGATGGAAGAAACCCGGAAGCCTTTGCCGCGCTTGCAGGGGCAGTCCAATGGGCACATGACCCCAGATTTCAGCAAGAGCTTCTCGAGGCAATTGCCTCCCTGGAGAATCCCGTAATTCGGCAGGCTGCCGCTGAGGCACTTTCCCAGTGTGCTGATGGCAAAACCCTGTACCAACTTCGCCAGATGGCGGATTCCCCCAATTATTCCGAGGCGGTTCGATCCTCTGCCATATATGCCCTTGGAAAGTCCTCCAGAAAAACTGCCTTTGAATCCCTCTTAAAGCTATTGAATGACCCCAAAGACAATATCCGGGTCTCTTCAAGAAAAATGCTTGCTCTGATGCTTGGCGAAGACCTGGGAGAGAACCCTAATGCATGGAACGAATGGTACCTTCCGAGGAGGGACTTTTCTCAGGAGGCCTGGCTGGAGGAAAGACTCGCGCACCGTCAGGCAAAGTTGCATCGTATCGAAGGCGAGCTGGATTCCACCAGGATCAGAAACCGCAACCTTTACCAGCAGCTATATGCCCGCATGACCCCCACCGAAAAAGTCCCCTTTCTTCTGGGTCTGATAGAGCATGAGGATGACGGAGTGCGGTTGCTGGCGGCTAACTGGGCGGGAGAATGTCTGCCTGAAGAAAACATGCGCAAACCCTCGGGGGAAATGCTTTTGAAACTTAGCAGTGACACCGCGATAGAGGTTCGCAAGCAAGCTGTGCTGGGTCTTGGCCGTTGGACGGAAAAGGTCGCATTGGACAGGTTGTTGCTGGTGATGCAAACAGATGCCGGCCCTGTTCGCGTGGCTGCGGCAAGATCGCTGGCCAATCAGGCTCGCAGCCAGGATGGAACCTCCAGGCTGTCAGTGGTTCT